>CAYXHK010000250.1:0-3388 GCA_964464665.1 uncultured Syntrophomonadaceae bacterium | reverse complement strand
CACCTGTTCTACCCCGGCACGTTCATTAAGGGGTAAAAGCTTAATACTGATCGTCGCCTTATTCGCTGCCGCGCCGGTCATGGCCATTTCTCCGGCGCTGCCCACACTTGCATAAATGATGTCCACCGCCGGGTTTTGCAGCAGCTTCGCTTCCGCTAAGGACGCTAGTTTATCGACATCCTCAATTCGGGATCCCTTATCCGCTTCGAGCGTAACCGCAATTTCCCCCGAATCGGTAGTCGGAATAAATTCGGCCCCGATAAAAGGAACCAGGCTCAGGGATAGAACAATCAAGCCAAAGGTTCCGATTACTACCAGCCGGCGATGACTTAAAGCCCAATGCAGCCACCCCTTATATTTTTCACCCAAACCGTCCAGCCATTCGCCGAAACGATAAAACTGCCGCAGCAAAAATCCCTTGCTGGCACTGCTTTTAATGAGCATGGCTTTATCGGTTAAAAGACGGGAAGCCATGTAGGGAACAATGGTTAAGGATACCAGCAAAGAGCAGGCAATTGCGATACAAATGGTAAAAGACAAAGGTTTAAACAAAACTCCGCTGATCCCACCCGCTAAGCCAATCGGCAAAAAAACGGCGATCAGGGTTAAGGTGCTGGCCAGAACCGCTCCACCGACCTCAGTGGTTCCCTTTAAGGCCGCTTCCCGCGGCGGCAAGCCTAAGCTGCGGTGCCGATAAATATTCTCGAACACCACGATCGAGTCGTCGATCATCCGCCCTATCCCAAGTGCCAGCCCGCCAAGGGTAATAATATTTAGGGTATTACCGTTATAATACAGCATGATGAATGTAGCTACCAGGGATAAGGGGATGGCAATGCCCACGATTAGCGTACTGCGGAGGTTGCGCATGAACAAAAAGATGATGAATACCGCCAGAATTGCCCCCTCCAACAGGGTCCGACCGGTACTGCTGATCGATTGATTAATATAATCCGACTGATCCATTAAAAATTCTACTTCAACCTTATCCCCGATTTCCGTCTGGATTTTGGCTATTTCGTTTTTAACGTCCGTACAGGCGGCTACGGTGTTGCCATCAGTCCCTTTCTGACAAAGAACGCCAACCGCGGCCCGGCCATTAACCCGGTTAATCTGTTGAACTTCTTTATACTCTTCGGTAATCTCGGCAATTTCTTTAAGCTGAATCCGAGTTCCGCTAGCAGTAGTAAGGACTACCTCGCCGACATCATCCACGCTTTCAAATTCTTGCAGACTGCGGACAAAATATTCCCTATCGCCAAAAGAGATATCCCCGCTCGGCATACTGTAATTCTCCGCAGCCAGCATTCCGGTGACCTGATTTAGGCTTAAACCATAATTCTGCGCCTTAATCGGGTCTACCGCTACCTTTACTTCCCGGACTCGTCCGCCGACAACGTTCACGGCGGCTACGTCTTCGATGCGGGATAAACGCGGTTCAATTTTATCTTCGGCAATCGACTGCAGTTGGGCTAAGGATAACTCGTCAGAACCCAAGGTAACCGCAATAATCGGCATCATGGTCGGATCCATTTTCATGATTTGCGGTTTGGTGGCATCTTCCGGCAGGTAGGCTTCGGCCAGCGAGACCTTATCCCGGATATCGGCCATAGCGCTGTCCATGTTGGTGCCGAAGTTGAAGCCGATCAGCACAATGGACATATTGGCCTGAGACTGCGAAATGATTGTGTCTACATTGCCGACGGTGGCCAACACATTTTCCACTGGTTTACTTACCAGTGTCTCAATTTCTTCCGGACCGGCACCGTTATAACTGGTGATTACCGCGACGTAAGGCAAATCCATTTCCGGCAGCAGGTCCGTAGGCATTTGGGATACGCTCATAAACCCAATGATCACAATCGCGGCAATAATTACGATAATCGCCGCCGGCCGATTCAAGGAAAACTCGACAATTCTCCTAATCATTGGGCTGCCCTCCGTCAGTAAAAGTTAGTACACTGCTTTCATCAATGAGCGTATTGCCTTTCGTGACCACTTTCTGGCCTTGCTGGAGCCCTTTGGTAACCTCGGTATAAGTGCCATCGTTCAGGCCGGTTTCGACTATCACCGCCTGAGCCTTACTTTCTCCACTCACCACATACACAATGTTCTCCCCGCTTTTGGGCAGAACCGCAGCCATCGGGATACTCAGCACGCCCGCCCTTTGCTGGGTCCCCAGCATAACCTCGGCAAACATGCCGGATTTTACCGGCTGCTCGACATTATTAGGCAGAGCGACTTTAACCGGATAAGTACGCGAAACCGAATCCGCAACCGAGGCCACACTCTTGACCGTCCCGGTCAGCGGTTCCTCGCTGACCGCTTTGATTCGCACTTTAACGGTAGTTCCGGGCTTAACCGCTGAAACATCCGATTCACTGACCTTGACTTCCACTTCCAAATCCGCGGTGTTATTGATAACCGCTACCGGGTTCATCGGATTTGCGGTATCGCCGACCGCAACGTCGATCCGGCCGACAATTCCGTTCATCGGACTGGTTACGTCGCAGTCCGCCAGATTCTGGCGGGCTAAATTGAGACCGGCTTGAGCTTGCGCCAGCCCGGCTTCGGACGCCCCGGTATTCAACAGATCATACTGCATCTTGGCGGCTTCCAGCGCTTGGTCGGAAACCACCCCGGCCGCATACAGTTCTTGGGTGCGCTCATAATTAGTCAAAGCGCTCTGTCGCTGTACTTCATTGGCAGCCACACCTGCCTCAGCGGAAGCAACCGCGGCCTCAGCCTGTTTGACCATCGCCTCGAGCTTACTCCGATCTAAACTGACGATAACCTGTCCCTTTCGGACGGATTGGCCTACGGTCACCGGCACAGCCGTCACCCGTCCGGAGAGCTTGGGTAAAACCGCTTCTTCCTGACTCCCTTTTACTTGCCCGGAATAACTTGAATATCGGGTGATATCCATCGTTTTAACTACGGCTGTTTCTACATTGATAACGGTTTGTCCCGCCTCTACAGCCGCTTCTTTTTGGCCGCAGCCGCTGACCGCAAAAAGCAGCAACAGGATAACCACGGCAATCAGGCTGTTTCGATAAGTTGTTTTCACCCCAAATCCTCCCTTTTAATAAGTAGAAAGTATACCGACAGTAAGTAAACAGTAAATAAATTAAGTAGGCAGCAATAATTTAGCAGACGAAATAATTATATAATAAAATGTTATACTATAATATAAATAAAGTATAAAATCCCCTAAAAATCCACGGATAATAATAATTTAGATAATTATTCAGCTCTTGAACCTCCCACGACTAAAGTCGCGGGATTCCTGATTCATCGCTTTCCGCTTCCCACGGGAAGTCTTACAAAAGCTCGCACAGGCTATCTCCGTAGTTCCTACGGTTCAATTTTTTAAGCCGATAATAGTCTT
>CAYXHK010000249.1:0-3428 GCA_964464665.1 uncultured Syntrophomonadaceae bacterium | reverse complement strand
AAACGGACGAGTTTCGCCGTTTTATTCGGCGCTTAACCGAAAAATACTACACGGAGTTTTTGCCGGTGCGAAAAGAACGGCTTATTAACGGACGCGACGTCATGGAAGCTTTCGGGCTAAAACCGGGTCCGGCGCTGCGCAAACTGCTGGAGCAGGTAGAGGAAGCGCAAGCTTTAGGGAGAATTCATTCCCGCGATGAGGCCATAGGCTTGGTGGGGCGAATCTTAAAAAAAAGCCATGTTTTATAGGTGATAATGTTATAGGTTAGATAATGTTGTTGGTTGGATAATGTATAGGTTTGATTATGTGGCCAGGAGGGAATTCCCGCCATGTTTTGGGATTTTATAAGCAAGAGACTCGGCAAAAAACAGTCTAAAACCGATTTGCCTGAACCGACCAGCTTAGTCGGCCCTCCGCCGGCGGCTCCGGCTAACCCCGCCGTAGCCCCCCCGGCGGAGCCAAATTTATCTGAGACCGAGTCAACAACCACCGAACCGTCGGTGCCCAATCCGATTGATACTAAAGAAACCGAAACGCTAAAACCGCCGGCTATTCCGACCTGGGCCAGATCTTGGCTGGAATCCACGGATATTAAGGAGATAAAAACCGAATCCGTACAGCCCGGGGAGGCCGGCATACCAGAAAATCCGGCCGGCAATCAATCGGCTGAGCCGGCAGCCCAAGCTGGAGAATTGCCGACGGAAGCTTTAGCCGAGCCAATGAATGTGGAAGTAAAAGAAATGGTTTTACGGCAGATCCATAATTCGCGGTCAACGGCGCGTTACATGTGCAGCACGGAAGACTTGGTGGAAGAGCAAATCCGCAAGGCCATGGAGCGGGGGGAGTTCGATAATCTTGAAGGCAAGGGAAAGCCAATCAAGTTTGAAGAGAATCCTTATGAGGATCCAGAGCTGCGCCTGTCGTTTAAGATTTTGAAAGATGCCGGTTTCGCGCCCTATTGGATCGAAATGGGCAAACAGATTGACGCCGAAATTGCCGGCTGTCATATGATCTTTGACCGCTTCCTGGAAACCTTGCAGTATCGCAAATCGCGGCTGGGTTATCTGCAAAAGACCCCCGAATTGGAGGAACGGGTGCAGCAGGTATTAGAGGCTTGTGCCGATAAGCTGAAAGAGGCCAATAATAAAATTGACAACTATAACCTGATCGTCCCGATCGTCTGGATCCAAAGAAAAAAGCTGGATGTCCCGGCCGAAGTCGCTAAACTGAGAAAAAAGCTGAAGGAAATAATGTGAAGTCCCAGAAATGTAAAACTCCCCAGAAATGTTATGTAAAGTCCCCAGGCATATATGGGTCAAAAATTTAAGGTTCCACATGGTATAAGAATTCCTTTTATGTAAGCGCCCAAAAGGCAAGTCCAATCAATATTCAATTTTATAAAACTTGTTAAAAACTATATAACAGCAAGCACACTTTCGTTCGGCACTAAAAGGGAAAGAGGAGGCCAGTCCGTGTATATAGGAGCGCATTTAGGTATTTCTAAAGGTTTTCGAGCGGCCACAGCTTCGGCAATCGAAATAGGAGCGAACACTTTTCAGTTTTTTACGCGCAACCCGCGGGGCAGTAAAGCTAAAGCCCTGGATCCCTTAGATTTGGCCAAGGCAGCCGAGTTAAAGGAAGCCCACAATTTCGGGCCGCTGGTCGGGCATGCTCCCTATACGATTAACCTAGCCTCTCCGACCGATAAAACCCGCGAATTTGCCATCATGACCTTAGCCGATGACTTAATTCGCACCCAGGCCGTTGGTCCGGCTTATCTGGCAGTACACCCCGGCAGTCATGTCGGAGCTGGAATCGAAGTCGGTTTGGCCAGAATTTTGGACAGTCTGAATCAGGTGCTGACCACTTCAGAAGGAGCCATGCTCCTGCTGGAGGGGATGGCAGGAGAGGGAACCGAAATCGGCTTTAAGTTTGAACATTTGGCCTGGCTGCGGGAGCGGATTAATTACGCGGAACGCGTTGGCGTCATCCTGGATACTTGTCATCTGTACGGTGCCGGCTACGATATCCGGAGCAACCTGGAGCAGGTGCTGGAGGAATTTGACCGGGTAATCGGGCTTAAACACCTGAAAGCCTTTCACGTAAACGACACCCACTATCAGCTGGGAAGCGGCCGCGACCGGCACGCCAATTTAGGCGAAGGGCAACTGGGTCTGGAATTTTTTGCGGAGTTCGTTCAAAATCCCGTAGTAAAAACCCGGGTGCTGGTCCTGGAAACCCCGGGAGAATTGGCTGATTACCAGCGGGAAATCGCCTTTTTAAAAGCCGCGGCGGAACGCGGTTAAGCCTTATATTCTTAGATTAGATTAGTTAATCGGTATAAAGGTGGGTATAGAGGAAAATTGACAAAAATAGCGAAATAATGCAGAATTAAGATTAGAGACAAACCTTAACCTATCAAAAGCACTTAATGTTCCGAATCCATCCGAATCCAAAGGTGATGATTGTTGGATGCGTAATTTATTGAGGGCCGGCGGATAGGTTTTTTTGGTCAATAATTATTGTCAACTATTATAGTACGTCAATCATTTACGTGAATCATTTACGGCGCAATTGGATTATTTTTTTTGACCGGGCATCATAAACGTAATAACGCTTATTTCTATCGGCTATGGATTACCAGCTGGATCACCAGGTGAAACGGGGGCAAAATTGATGGCAACTTTCCAGGATTATTATCAAATATTAGGCGTGCCCCGGGAGGCAACGGATAAGGAAATTAAGTCAGCCTACCGGAAACTGGCGCGCAAGTGGCACCCGGATTTGCATCCGGACGCGGAAAAAGAAAAGGCTCAGGAAAAGATAAAACAGATTAATGAAGCCTACGAAGTTTTGAGTGACCCAGAAAAGCGGGAGAAGTATAACCTGCTCGGTGAAAACTGGCAGGCGGGACAGGATTTTGATCCTTCCCAATACGACTCTTCTCGCATGGGAGGGTTTAAGTTTTATACTTCCGGTGATGCCCCTAAAGGATTTGGCGGCAGCGGTTTCAGTGATTTCTTTGATATGCTGTTTAACAGCCAGAATTTTAGCCGGGCTGAAGGCAGCGGCGCGGGATTTGGTGGCGCCGGGTATAGCGGCGCAACTTACAGCGGTTCCCTGCGCGGGCAGGATGTGGAGAGTGAAATCGAGCTTACATTAGAAGAGTCTTACCGCGGTGTTACGAAAGGGATCCAGTTGTCAAGCGGGGCGCTCTGCAGTCAATGCAATGGGACCGGGATGCGGGGCCGCGCTTTCTGCGCCCAGTGCGGCGGTACCGGGACGCGTTCCGAGATTAAGACTTTGGAAGTCAAGATCCCGCCGGGGGTTAACGAAGGCAGCCGCATCCGTTTAAAGGGACAAGGGGGAGAAGGCCTGGGCGGTGGATCCCGGGGCGACCTGTTTTTAAGGGTGCACATCCGGCCGCA
>CAYXHK010000248.1:0-3434 GCA_964464665.1 uncultured Syntrophomonadaceae bacterium | reverse complement strand
CGCCCCGGCCGCTAAAACTGCCTCCGCATCCGCCACCGACCCGATGCCGCCGCCTACGGTAAAGGGAATGGCAGCTACTTGCGCCACCTGCCGCACCACTTCCAGAGTAGTCTTCCTTTTTTCAATGGTGGCCGCAATATCTAGAAAAGCCAGCTCGTCCGCTCCATTTTCACAATAAACCTTAGCGCATTCCACCGGATCGCCCGCATCCTGCAGATTGATGAAATGTACACCTTTGACTACTCGGCCATCCTTCATATCCAGGCAGGGCATAATCAAAACCTTGCTCATTAAGCGCTTCTCCTTCCAAACAACTAAAAAATATTCATTCATTAAAACCTAAGTGATTCCTATGTTTTTACTGATCTTGACCGGTTATCGTGATTTTTTCAGCGAAGTTTTTCGTAGTGCTGCAAATAAATGGTTACGCTTTACTTTTGTTCTATTTCCGTCACACATTCGGTTTTGATTTTTCCCACTAAAAACTGCAGGGCTTCGATAACGTGCGGCCGGATATCGCCGCCTATGAGCACATACATGATGTCGTCGCCCACCGCCAGCTGGCCTTCATTAAGCCAAACTTTGACGTGAAAGATGCCGTCCATTTTATAGGTTTCAGCGATTGCCGCCTCAACCTTCGCGGCATCATAAGCGAATTCCATGCCGGTTACCAAGGAACCATCGTCAATGCCTTGCCGCACCTTGGCTTTGGGCGTTTGACGCACAATGCCGTTATGGACTAGAAACATCCCTTCCCGTGCCGCCGCTGACTCATTCTTCGCGGCTTTAAGCCAAGCATCGATAGAGGGTGGTGCTTTTTTCATTTTTCCATTCTGCATTAATTGTTCTCCCTTACTTTTACTTAGCCAGCTGATACCAAGATACAACACTTATAACTTATATTAAGAATGCCGATCATAAAGATGCCGATTATAAAGATGACGATTTATCCTATATTTCTCATGTAGTCTTCATTTTATCATACAAGATTAGGCTTGAGAGTAAATTTAGCAGTCTCTGCCCAAAATAATATAATTATAAGCGGGATTGTAGAGCCAAAAATATTAGCGCCAACAAAAAGAGTAAGCCCATAAAATATCTTTCCCGGATCAATACGATTATTCGTTTTCTCATATCCATTCGTCCTTTGCAAACTTCTTTTGGTTGATCCCGGCCTCCCATTCTTTTAATACTATTTAAAGATTTTTTCTAATATGAGCAAATTGCTAATTAGCAGTTTCTTCAATATTAAGAGTTTAGTTCAGCTTTACAAATAATAAATTCAAAGGTTAAAGCAAAAACTTGCCCGCGAAAGACAAGTTGGCAATAGATTGACATCGTTTCCCTAAAATGTGACACTAGAAGCAACCTTTTATTTTGTTAAAAACTCAAGATGGGAGGACAGCTATGAGCAAAATAATAATTATTTCCAATCGTCTGCCGGTAACGGTTAAAAAGAATGAAGGAAATCTGGAATACGAAAAGAGTATCGGCGGACTTGCCACCGGCTTGAAGAATTATCACGAACAAGCGGATAGTATATGGGTCGGCTGGCCCGGGATAGCGGATGAGGAGATCAGCGAAGAAGAGAAAGAAGCCATTCTGCAGGAACTCAAAGCTTACCAATGTCTTCCCGTTTTTTTAACCGGTGAAGAAATAGACCGTTATTACAACGGATTCTGCAATGAAACGATCTGGCCTTTATTTCATTATTTTACGAATACAACTAAGTATGAGATCGATACCTGGGAAGCGTATAAGCTAGTTAATGAGAAATTTTTCGATACGGTTAGGAACATTATTGACCAAAATGACCTTATTTGGATCCATGATTATCAGTTAATGCTGCTGCCAAAAATGATTAAAGAGCAATATCCCGAGACCCAGGTCGGCTTCTTTCTCCACATTCCTTTTCCTTCTTTTGAGATATTCCGTCTGCTTATTTGGCGGGAGGAGATTCTGCGGGGTCTGCTGGGAGCGGACTTGATCGGATTCCACACCTACGAATATGTACGGCATTTTCTAAGCAGCATCCGGCGCTTGCTGGGCCTGGAGAACACCTTAAACCGGATCACGTACGAAGACCGCTACGTACAAGTAGACGCCTTTCCAATGGGAATTGATTACGAGTTCTTTGCCGGTGATCACCAGGTTGATTCGTTTCAGGAAGAAGCCCAGGAGATTATTAAAGAAACCAAAGATATGAAAATAATCCTATCGGTAGACCGCCAGGATTATACCAAAGGCATTCCGGAACGGCTTAAAGCGTTTGACCACTTTCTGGCCCAAAACCCGAAATACCGGGAAAAAGTCCGGTTAAATATGATCGTTGCTCCCTCGAGAATAGACGTTGATATCTACGAACAACTGAGAAAAGGGATCAAAGAACTAGTCAGCGAAATCAATGGGAAATATGGAACCTTCACCTGGATGCCGGTCTGGTTTTTCTTTCGTTCCTTTTCCCAGGAAAGCTTGATCAGGCTTTACCGTCATTCCGACGTGTTATTGGTCACCCCGCTTAGAGACGGGATGAACCTGATCTGCAAAGAATATATCGCATCCCGGACTGATTACGAAGGTATGGTTGTGATCAGTGAAACAGCTGGTGCGGCCAGTGAATTAAGCGAGGCGGTCATCGTAAATCCCAATGATTACAATGCCATTGCCCGCGGTTTAAAGACTGCGCTGGATATGCCCCATGAAGAAACGGCAGCCAGAAATAAGATGATGCACCGCCGGCTTAAGCGCTATAACGTTGATTTCTGGGCCAGTGAGTTTTTGAATGCGTTGCAGCGCACGGTTGCGGAATCAACTCAGATCATCGCTCAGAGAAGTTTTGAGAGAGACAGTCATCTTATCGAAGATGCCTATCTAAATGCCCAAAAACGCGTGTTATTCTTGGATTACGACGGTACGTTAGTTGGTTTTAACCCCATTCCAGACCAGGCCAAACCGGATGACGAACTAAAAAGGTTATTAGGAGAGTTGGCCGCTGATCCCCAAAATACCGTTGTGCTTATTTCCGGAAGAGAAAGGTACATCCTGGAAGAATGGTTTCACGATCTAAACTTGCATATCATCGCCTCTCACGGATTGTGGATCCGTTCCCCCGGTCAGGATTGGGTCATGACCGCCTCGGTGGGCAATGAGTGGAAAGAGCCTATCCGCAATATATTGGAATTATATACCGACCGGATCCCCGGATCTTTTATCGAAGAAAAAGACTATTCCCTGGCTTGGCACTACCGGCAATGTGATCCGGACATGATCGCTGTAAAATTAAGTGAAGTAAGGGAAACCCTTCGATCAACCATTCATGCCGAAACCCTAGGGCTCCAGGACGGAAATAAAGTATTGGAAGTCAGAGATACCAGGGTTAATAAAGGATTTGCCGCTTTGTCATTTATTCAGAATCAGAATTTTGACTATATTTT
>CAYXHK010000247.1:0-3441 GCA_964464665.1 uncultured Syntrophomonadaceae bacterium | reverse complement strand
TAAAGAGCGGAGGTTTGATTATGCTGGATTATGCCCTGATTCTATTGCTCATTCTGGTGGCCGGATTATTTTTCTTTCAGTTTAAAACACAGGGTTCGCTGGGCAAAGTCAAGGAAATAAGCGACAATGTCACTCAATTAAATGACCGGGTCTTACAGTTGGCTGCTCAGATGAACTTTTTGGAAAAAACCCAGGAAAAAGCCGATACTGCTTTTCGCGAAGAAATGGCCCGCAATCGGGAAGAAATCAGTCTTTCTTCTAAAAGAGCCCGGGAGGAAATATCCTCAACCATAAACTACTTTACTGACTCCGTGTTAAACCGCTTAGCCGAAATGGCGGATTTTCAGCGAAAACAACTGGAGGTGTTTGGCGATCAATTGAATAAGCAGTTGGATACCTCGGCAAGGCAGCTTACGACCCTGACTCAGACCAACGAACAAAAGCTCGAGCAGATCCGCTCCTTGGTGGATCTGAAACTCCGTCAGCTCCAGGAAGATAACAACAAAAAACTGGAGGAGATGCGTGCTACCGTAGACGACAAGCTGCACCACACTTTAGAGCAGAAGTTAAGCGAATCCTTTAAACTGGTGAGTGAACGTTTGGAGCAGGTATATAAAGGTTTAGGGGAGATGCAGAATTTAGCGGTTGGGGTTGGCGACCTGAAAAAAGTGCTCAGTAACGTCAAGACCAGAGGAATCTTTGGTGAAGTCCAACTGGGCAACATCTTAGAGGAACTCCTGACCCCGGAACAATACTATAAAAACGTGGCGACTAAGCCCGGCAGTAAAGAAGTAGTTGAGTACGCGGTGAAGCTGCCCGGCCGGGAGGAGGGGGCCACCGTCCTGCTGCCGATTGACGCCAAATTTCCGCAGGAAGACTATTTGCGGCTGCAGGAAGCCTATGACCTCGGGGATATTAATCTGATTGAACAGGTGGGTAAAAATTTAGAAAACCGAATTCGTTCCCAGGCTAAGGATATTTGCCAAAAATACCTTTACCCGCCGGATACGGTGGAGTTTGGGATTATGTTTTTACCTACGGAAAGCCTTTATGCCGAAATCCTGCGGCGTCCTGGTTTAGTGGAAAATATTCAGCGGGATTACAAGGTTAATATTACCGGCCCCTCCACCCTGGCTGCCTTTTTAAGCAGTTTGTCGGTAGGTTTTCGCACCCTGGCCATCCAAAAACGTTCCAGTGAGGTCTGGTCGGTCTTGGGCGCGGTGAAAACCGAGTTTAACAAATACAACAGCGTGCTGGTCAAGGTCCAAAAGCAACTGCAAGCGGCCAATAACACGATTGAGGACGTGCACACCCGAACCCGGGTCCTGGAAAGAAAGCTGAAAACAGTAGAAGAAATCCCCTCGGAAAATGCTGCGGCAATTCTGGGCGAGACCACGGTTATCTCCGAGGCAGCCGCGACTAGTGCAGAGTCTTTTGATTAACCAACCGCAGCACTCCGTCTAAATTCTGCTTCAGGGAAAGCACCGGGGCAAACCGGTCCCCCACTTGCTCCACCCGAGATATTGCGGTTTTAATATTGAAATCCGCCGGGTGAAAGGAAACCGGACCCGTTTGACTTATTTCCTCCCAGGTCAGGGGGACTGAAACCGGCGCCCGCAGCTTCGGGCGCAGACTATAAACCGAAACCAGGGTTTTTCCGTAACCATTTTGCAGATAATCAAGGTAAACCCGATCTCCCCGATTTTTAATTAAACGTTCCACGGTAGATTGTTTCGGATAAGCTGCTGCCACGATATTGGCCAAAAACTCGCCGGCCTTTGTCACCTGCGGGTAAGTGTACTGGGGGATTAACGGCACGAAAATATGCAGCCCCGAAGCCCCAGAGGTTTTCAAAAACCCCTGCAGACCAAACTCGGCGAGGACTTGTTTAAACATCAAGGCTAAAAAAATTACGTCAGCAAAGGGAGAAGCCGGTGCCGGGTCCAGATCAAACACTAAGTAATCCGGGTTACGGAGGCTAGGTGTGCGCGATAGCCAGGGGTGCAGTTCGATCGCCCCTTGATTAACCAGCCAGAGCAGAGTCTGCAGATCATTACAGAGACAGTAGCCAACGGTTTTATTGGCCGAATGTTTCACGCTTACGGTTTTTATCCACGGGGGGGCGGTTTTCGAAAAGTCCTTCTGGTAAAAATGGTTTCCCTTAATCCCATCGGGATAGCGCACCAAAACCAGCGGTCTATCCTGCAGGTGGGGCAGCAGATAAGCGGATATCTGGGCGTAAAAGTTTAAAACATCACCCTTAGAGTAACCTTCTTCGGGCCAAAACACCTTCTCTAAATTGCTTACCTCGATGGTTTGCTCATTAACTTGGAGCTGCATCTTCCGTTCCCCCAGCCTTTATTCCCCGCATCTCATTTAAGACCATTATCCTATCTCGATAGTATGCATCTAAATTCGGGCTAAGCGTTAACGCACCCGCCGTCTTGAGCCAGACACAACTGTATTAATAACCGCAGCTTTACTAAAGGAGTATTGGTTGACCGTTAAATACAGATCGCTATAGTCACTAAATAACAAAGCACGTTTTAGCCCAAAACAATTAAATTAAATCAAGCCGGCACTCGTTTGGATCTGTTGCCGAAAAACCCAGCACTTTGGGATGACGAACCTTCAGGTCATCCGTCCATTCTAAAAACTCCACTAAAACCACTAGATAAGGCGGCAGCCAGCGCACCTCCCCGGCCTCGTTAGTCAGCCGGAGAACCCGGCTGAAAGGACATGGGTGATTAGCCGGCGCCGCCAAACTGGTATTGATTAAATTAAACTGGGATTCCGAGAGGCCGGCACTGACCCGTCCCACATAAACTAATTCTTCGTCTGCATATTTGCCTAAAAGCAGCGCTGCCGGCCGCCCTTCCCGCCATAAACAACCGCCCACCACAAACCCCTGTTGTTTTAAATTTTTTATCTTGCGCCAGCAGTCGGATTTTTTGCCAATCAAGTACCGGCTGCTTATCTGTTTGGCGACTATTCCTTCCAGGTCGTGAGCAACGGCTGCGGCAAAAACCGCTTCCCCTTTTTCCCAGACCGTTTCCACGGGATAAACCAGCGGCCCATTAAGGGAGAGTTCCTTTAACCGAAGCTGTCGTTCCTGAAAGGTACAGGCGCAAAGTTCCTGTCCATTTAGATATAAAATGTCAAAGACCATATAGGCAACCGGGGAAAACTGCGCCAGGCTGCGGATAGCCGCGGGACTTGCGGCGCTTTCCCGCTGCAGTACCCGGTAAAACTGCGGTTTTCCCTCGACAATGACTACCGCTTCTCCATCCAGAATCAACTCTTGTTCGGGAAACAGCTCCTCCAGGGCCTGCACTAATTCCGGGTACTGCGCGGTACGCTGGTGGAGGCGCTTATTGAATAAAATCGTATCCCGGCCTTGCCGGTGGGCTAAAATTCGGACGCCGTCCCATTTAATTTGAA
>CAYXHK010000246.1:2246-3457 GCA_964464665.1 uncultured Syntrophomonadaceae bacterium | reverse complement strand
TCAGTCCGGGGAGTCCCTAAAATTAGGGGTGTTCTCGATGCTCGCGGCCGGGTTGTTCATGTTGATTATTGCCCTTATTTCCCGAGGGGGAATGGGGGGCGGGGACATCAAACTCGCCGCTTTGCTCGGACTTTATTTAGGCCCGCAAAATGCAGGGGTCGCCCTTTTTTTGGCTTTTATGATCGGCGGAATCGTCGCCCTATTCCTCTTGGCTGCCCGTATAAAAGGAAGGAAAGACGCAATTCCCTTTGGCCCTTACCTCGCTCTGGGAGCGATTATTGCTGATCTTATGGGGGATCGCCTCCTGGCCTGGTACAGTGGTTTTTTGGGTTGAAGCACCCGGGCTGGTCTTAAATATCAGTTGAAGTACCTTGGCTGGTTTTAATGTGGCGACCGGCGGTCTGTACCAAGACCAGTAAAAAGGTTGGCTAATCAATATTACTGTAAGAATTTCTACAGAACGCTTCTCTTTTCCTAAAATATCCCTCATTTCCCCTTGATATTTATTAAGCAGTTGGTTATATTAGTAGGTGATACTAATAGGAGATACTATGTGCTTTTGCTGCTGTGTGTTTTTGTTTTTGGGGATATTTTAATTTTATACAATTAATTTTCTATTGAATGAGGGAGGGAGAAACATTGGCCAGAGTGGGTAAATCCCAGCGACACCGAAAACTGTTAGAGGCCCTGCAGGCCAATCCCTTCATGACGGATGAAGATTTAGCCCGGCATCTGGAGGTCAGTATCCAAACTATCCGGCTCGACCGAATGGAACTGGACATTGCAGAACTGCGGGAACGGATGAAGAACATGGCATCCAGTACGCTGTATAACGAGCAGTTTATCCAGGGATATCGGTTGATTGGGGAACTGCTGGAAAGCAGTCCCGGCAAACACACCTATTCTCTGTTGATTATCGGACCGGAGATGACCGTGCCGCAAACTGGGGAAGTCAGACCTTACTTTTTGGTAGCGCAGGCTCACAGCGCTGCTTTGCAGATTTTTCCGCAGCCGGACGAGGTTGCCGTTTCTTCCGCGAACGTTAAGTTTCTGCGGCCGGTCCGGGTAGGCGAGAAAGTGTTGGCCAGCGCGGAATTGGTTGAGTCCCGGGGAGACCAGCATAAGGTCAAGGTCATCACTCGGGTCGGCCAAGAGAAAGTGTTTCGGGCCACTTTTCACATGTTGATAAATCATCATTTACGGGAGAATGA
>CAYXHK010000246.1:0-2236 GCA_964464665.1 uncultured Syntrophomonadaceae bacterium | reverse complement strand
TAAAACCCTGTTTCATTTCGTTTTGTGCCTTTCGCAGAAAGGAATGGTCATAATAATGAGTGTTAAAACTAGAGCCGGGATTCTGGGTATGGGTATGTACCTGCCGGAGCGGATCTTAACCAATCAAGACTTGGAAGCTATGGTAGAAACCAATAACGAGTGGATAGTTGAAAGAACCGGTATCCGCGAACGGCGAATTGCCGCGGATAATCAGGCCACGGTTGATTTATCCCTGATTGCGGCAAACAAAGCTTTAGCCGCAGCTGGGATTAAAGCGGAAGATCTGGACTTAATCATCTTGGCTACCGCTACCCCGGACCGTACGGTTCCGGCTTCGGCCACTATGATCCAACACCGATTAGGGGCGAATAAGGCCGGAGCTTTTGATCTAGGTGCCGCCTGTTCCGGTTTTTTATACGGACTGTCGGTGGCCAGCCAGTTCATCGAGACTGGGAAGTACCGCTACATCTTGGTGATCGGTGCGGAAACCCTTTCGCGTATCCTTAACTGGTCGGATCGCAACACCTGTGTAATCTTTGGGGATGGAGCAGGTGCCGCGATTGTAGGCGTGGCTGAGGGCGATGCGGGAATTTTAGCCTTTAACCTGCGGTCGAACGGAGGGGGCAGTGATCTCCTGCAAGTACCGGCTGGCGGTTCCCTAAGGCCGGCAACGCACGAGACCGTAGACGAAGGACTACATTACCTGCAGATGAGCGGGAACGAGATTTTTAAATTAGCGGTTCGCGCCATGATTGCTTCAATCGACGAAGCGCTGCAGGAAGCCGGGGTTTCTTTGGACGCGGTCGATTGGGTGGTACCGCATCAGGCCAGCCTCCGTATCCTTCAGGCGATGACTAAGCGCTTACCGATTGACCCGGCGCGGATAATCATTACCCTGGATTACCATGGGAATACCTCGGCCGCCTCGATTCCTTTAGCCCTAGCCGAGAAAATCGAACAGGGGATTATCAAAAAAGGTCAGCTTATTCTGCTGACTGGTTTTGGAGCCGGTCTGACTTGGGGCAGCATTTTGCTGCGGCTGTAGAGCGGCGGAAAATGCCTCGTTTATAACGGACCCTTGCCCTCGGGTTCGGGTATCGCAGCATTTTGCTTCGCCTATAGAGGGCGACAAATGTGGTTCCAAACTTATAGAGCGACAAATGTAATGTGGTTTCAAACTTATAGAGCGACAAATGTGGTTTAAGTTAATGTGGCGGCAAATGCGGTTCTAAGCTTATAGAGCAGCGAAAATTGCGGTTCCAGACTTAATCAAAACAAACCGTCAGCTAACAAAAAGTTGGCTAGCAAACAGTCAGCTTAGGAAGATAATTAAATTGGGTTTTACTGTAGCTTTAAGTTTTGCGCTGTGAGAATAATAATTCGGAGATAGATAGGGGGACAAATGGTGCTGGGTCAGCAACTTTGTAAACTTTTGAATATTAAGTACCCGATAATACAGGGAGGAATGGCCTGGATTGCTAACGCTTCTCTCGCCGCGGCTGTGTCTGAAGCCGGCGGGTTGGGGATTATTGGCGCGGGTCACGCGGATGCGAATTGGGTCCGGGAGCAGATTCGGGAGGTCAAACGTAAGACTGATCAGCCTTACGGAGTAAATGTAATGCTGCTTTCGGTACACGTTGAGGAGATAATGCAGGTAGTATTAGAGGAAAAGGTACCGTTGATTACAACCGGCGCGGGGAACCCCGGTAAATATATTGAAGCGCTGAAAGCTAAAGGCACCCGTATCTTTCCCTTGGTTTCTTCAGTAGCCCTGGCCAAGCGTCTGGAACGGCTGGGCGTCGATGGCCTGATTGCCGAAGGGATGGAATCCGGGGGACATGTAGGGGAGACAACTACCATGACTTTGGTCCCTCAGGTCGTGGACGCGGTAAAGATTCCGGTCATCGCGGCCGGCGGGATTGCCGATGGCCGCGGTATAGTGGCCGCCTTGGCTTTGGGGGCCAGCGGGGTTCAGGTAGGCACCCGCTTTATCGTGGCTGACGAGTGTCCAGCGCACCCGGCCTATAAACAGGCCATTATCAAGGCCAATGACCGGGATACGGTCGTAACCGGTTATTCTACCGGCCACCCGGTGCGGATTTTACGGAATCGATTCTCCCGGCGGCTGCTGGAGTTGGAAAAGAAGGGTACAGACAAGGAAGAAATTGAAAAAATCGGACAGGGCAGATACCCAGCCGCGGCCATTAACGGAGATGTAGACGAGGGGTCTCCCATG
>CAYXHK010000245.1:0-3469 GCA_964464665.1 uncultured Syntrophomonadaceae bacterium | reverse complement strand
CGTTGCGCGTCGTAGATGTTCACCCCGTAAAAGTCCAGGGGCTGACGGATGGTCAGCTCGTGGAGCAGCAGGCAGTCCGCAATATCGACCACCTGGTGGCTTCCCGGCTGGTAGTAGCCTAAGCGGACTTCTCCTCGCTCCCGGTCCACCTCCACATGCAGCTCTACCTTATTCCGGTACCGCCAGGGGTCAGCCATGCCCAAGGTTGGCTTTACCGGCAGCTCCGCCGGCAGCCGGCCGATCCGCTGCAGCGCCTGTTTCACGATTTGCTGCTTTAAACGCAGCTGTTCCGCGTATTCCGCATGCTGCAGATTACACCCGCCGCAGTGCGCTAAATATCCGCAGGCCGGCTCAATCCGTTGCGGCGAGGCTTGCATCACTTCGAGCAGCTCTCCCCGCAGCAAGCGGCTTTGAGCGGCAACGACCCGGACGCGAACCAATTCACCGGGCAAAGCCCCCGGCACAAAAACGACCTGCCCCTCAGTCCGGCCCGGCCCTTCTCCCTGATGAGTCAGCCCCCCGGCCCGTCCGACTCCTTCTCCCTGATGAGTCAGCCCCTCAATTTTCATGACCAGCACCGCGCCCTGCGCACCGACTGGCTTAGGTGGCAGAATGTTGTCAGGACTTAGGCTTTCTTCCTTATTTATACTTTCACCATTATTAAAGCTTTCGGCAAAACTGTCGGCTTTAATTAAGACATCGGCTTTATCTAAGCTTTTCTTCATTTATGCTTTCGTCCTTATTTAAGATTTTAGCCTTTATTGAAACTATCGCCTGTTAACTATTACCATCTGGGCTTCCGGTTTGATTTCTCTCGGCCAATCTTTTTATCTCCAATCATATTTGCTTCTTTTTAAGCTTAAACTAATCTCTTAAAACAATTCCTTAAAAATATTTAAACTAATCCTTTTTAATCGTTTCTAACTAATCTTTCTTACTTATCTTTAACAAGCCTTATTACTAATCGCCGGTCTTACATAACTCCCGCCCGGGTTGACCAGTAAACTAAAAAAGTCATAATGCCATTCCAGACGCCGTGGGCGATGATCGAAGCCCACAAAGAACCGGTCCGCTGATAAATCAAAGCCAGGCCAAAGCCGCCCAAAGTCAAAGGGACAAAGCGAATCAGGTCCAGGTGTAGCGCACCGAAAATGATGGCGGAAACCCACAGGCCGAAGTCTACCCCCAGCCGCTCCCGAAGATAAGGATACAAGAAACCACGGAAATAAATTTCCTCGCTAAGCGGAGCTATCAGCGAACCGATCAAAACCACACCCAAAATCTGCCCCCAACTTTGTGCCGACAGAAAGATTTCGACGTAAGGCTGCGGTTCCACGGGCTGCGGGATCAGCCAGTTTAAAAGCAGCGACATTAAAGAAACCGAAATAAACAATAATAAACCGCCACCAAGTCCGGCCGCTAAAACCCTGGGCACTGGAACCGAGGTCAAGCCCAGATACTCCCAGGATAGACGGTATCTGCTTCGCACAAAATAAACTACCAGTCCGATAACCGCGAAAGCTTGAACAGTGGCGGCAGCCATAAAAAATTTGATGTCAGAAACAGCAACTCCCTGGAACATTACGCCAAAAACCCAATTTACGCCAATCAGGGCTAGAAAAACTAACAATACTTCCCGGCCTTTCCAGGGGACTGGATTTCCCGCCAAAGGTATCCCTCCCTAAAACCAACTGTTTCCAGTATAAACGACTGCCGGCCTACTGTCGACTTCCTGACGAGTTCTGACGACTTCCTATAGAATTCCCGGGCGACTTCCGCGAATTCCTAAAATTTCCCGGCAAACCTTCATCTAATCGTTTGAACTTATCGCTTGATCGTCAAGTTTAATTGCTTCTGCTCGATTACTTCTACTCAATTGCTTCACTTTCAGTTTTAGCGAGTTTGGTCTATTTTATAAATTTGTGAAAAACTGAGATTTTGAAATCTAGGATTTAACTAATTGGAAAGTAAATAAACCTCTTATCTAAGGGCATAATAAAACCCGTAAAGTGTTTAATAAGCTTGGTAATGAGCTAATCCTAATCCACCCTGACAAACCAAAAAAATCCCATTCATTAACATAGATTTTTAACGACTGCTAAAGCCATGAAATAAGCAGGGGGGAAAAGTAAATGGAAACGGTTATCTTTATTATCTTGGGCCTAGCTCTGGGGATCATTGGCGTGATTGCCATAATGCGCCTGAATGCCACTTCCGCCCAAAGCAAACCGTTTTTTGGCCGTGGGAAGCCGAGAAACGGCGGCACCAGATCAGACAAATCATTAAAAAATAAAAACAATTTTGAAATTGGGGGCGATTTCGGCTTGAATGATCTCGATTACTTAGGAAAGGAATCTCACAAATGGGCTCCGGCAGGGAACGGTCAAAACACGGCGGTTCCTAATTTTAACCGGGATTTAAACCGGGACACCAAACCTGCAGACACTAGAGCCGCGGACACAAAATCTATGAAAACAAAGAGCGAAAAACCCGGCCAGCCTGCGTCTGCTGGCTACAAAGAAAGCTGGGCGCCATCGACCAGCAAATTTGCGGACTCCGAAATCGCCAAAACGCTGATGTATACTCAGCCGTTTCAGCATGCGCCGGTTCAGCATCCGGGGGAACTGCCGGAGGGATATGGGGATAACCAGATTACGCTGCTGGCCCGTGATCCCGAGTGGATTTTTGCTTACTGGGAAATCAATTCCGCTAAGATCCAGGAAGTCTGTCAGTGCTTTGGGGCTGACGCCTGGGATAGAGCACAGCACGTGCTGCGGGTTTATGACACCACGGATTTATTATTTAACGGCTATAATGCCAATCATTATTTTGATATCCAGATTAGCCGGTTATCCCGGCAGTGGCACGTAGAAGTAGGCCAGGCCAACCGAACCTACTGCATCGACCGGGGTCTGATTATTGATAACCAATTCGTGGTTTTGGCGCGCTCAAATTTTGTGACGACACCGGCAAACTGCGTTTCCAGCCTGATTGACGAGCAGTGGATGCTTTTAAGTGAATATGACCACAAACTGTATCAGCGTTTGGATCAGCCTCTCGGCGGTTCCTCGCCCCATTTTGCGTACAGCATATCGTTAGCGGAAGAGTTGGCCAAATTTGAAATGGGGGTTAGTTCACCCCTAATGCCACGGCCAAAACAAGACTGAGAAAATTGCCATAGCCGACGGCAAAACAATCGGTAAAACAACCGGAAAAACAGCCGCAATCAAAGCAACCGCCCGTTTTATGATTAATCAAGTATGCGTATAAAGGAATTATTAACAAAAATGGTTTGCCAGTTTACAAGTAAAGTTAGTTTACAAATATAGTTAATTGGAAAGGAATGAAGTGCCTTGCCTCAAGGTTTTCTGTCTATCGTGCTCCATGCGCATCTGCCCTTTGTCCGACACCCGGAACACCCGGATTTCTTGGAAGAAATGTGGTTTTATGAAGCCATAACCGAGACTTA
>CAYXHK010000244.1:0-3477 GCA_964464665.1 uncultured Syntrophomonadaceae bacterium | reverse complement strand
AAAATATTGTGGATCTGCTAGTGGGGAACAATATTCAGGATAGCTTTGGGCTGCAAAACAACCCGGATGGCACTAAGGAAATATCTTTGCAGTTAAATGGCGATCAAATATCCCCGATCCAGAATGCCGTCACCTCCTTGATCTACAAGGTGGGGACCCGGGCGGAACACCCGGCGGCGCCAAACTCCCTACTGCCCTCGGTAGATGAGGCTATAGCCAGTCTGCCGAAACTGGTCAGCAATATCCACGTTGCCAGACTGGAGTTAAAAGCCACGGTGGATGCCCAAGACCGGCTCATAGAGCAGACTTTGGAGGTAGCAGTTTCCGGTGAGGATGCCAGTGGCAGCGCCCACATTTTGGCAGCCAACATAGATCTGAATCTGTCCGATATTGATCAGACTACCCCGGATACGGTCGATCTGACCGGTAAAACCGTAACAACTATGTCAAACAAAGAGCTTAAACACCCGGGATTCTAGAGTTTCTATCTAAGGGATTTACAGTTTTAGTTTATGTAAGCAAAGGGATATTCGGGTTTAACGAAAGGGTGTTAAAAGAAGTAAAAGCCTGCTTTACGTTGTAGGTCTGTTGCGGAATGAGCAGAGGAACTGCACATTGAAATATGATTTCTTAGACATGTAATTATTGGAGATAATATACATTAAAACAAGCTGTTGGACCGCGCTGTTTATGAATGTAACTGATCATGAACAAAAAAAGAATACGAAAGGATGTACCATGAGAAAGAAATCGGCACTTGTTTTAATTGTCCTACTGATAGCTATATTAGTCGTGGGCTGTGGCAATAGCACTAATCAAACTACAACTGAAAAAGTATTCACCTTGGAGGAATTAACAAAATACAATGGGAAAAATGGCAGCCCAGCATATATTGCCGCCAACGGAATCGTTTATGATGTATCAAAATCAAAAGATTTTGTAGACGGCGTACACAGGGCATGCCCGGAAGCTGTTGCCGGGACTGATGTTACTGCAATTATGAGTGGATCACCGCATCAATCCAGCAAGGGATTGGCGGACTTGGATAGACTACCCAAAGTCGGTACTCTTAACAAATAAGGGGAAATACCACCCTTTAACAAATGGGTCCCCCTTGGTTCATATACAATTTGCCCTATCTTTAAGCTTAATAACAATGCACTATATCCAAAAAATCACTCATAATACTTGAAGATGGGCTGCGATGGTCGCCCATCTTCTTTACTCATGTCGGGCTTAAGCGAAGCCTTGGAAATAGCAGGAGCAGGACTATGATTGCGATATGGAGAAGACCTTAAAGATTGCAGAAGCGGGAGTGCGAAAGGAAAGCAGATGGAAAAGGCTCTGGAGATCAAAAACTTAAGCAAGCTTTATCGAAACAAGCGGGGAGTTAGGGAAATCAGTCTGGCGATAAACCCGGGGGAAATCTATGGACTGCTCGGCCCGAACGGCGCGGGAAAGACAACCATTATGAAACTGATTACCGGTCTGTGCAGAGCCGACCAGGGGGAAGTCCGGATCTGGGGTTATGATCTGGTCAAACAGTTTGAGCAAGCCATGGCCAGCGTTGGTTGTATCATTGAGTCCGCGGATGCCTATGACTATCTGAGCGCTTATCGCAATCTGGAGCTGGCCGCCCGTTTTTATCCGGGCCTGCCCAAAACCAGGATCGATGAAGTATTGACCTTGGTAGGATTAAATGATTTTAAAAAGGAAACAGTCGCCAATTATTCGCTGGGGATGAAACAACGGCTGGGCTTAGCCGGAGCCCTTTTATCCCGGCCCCGCTTAATGATCCTCGACGAGCCGACTAATGGCTTGGACATTGCCGGAATGGCGGATATCCGCAATACGATCATTCAGCTGGCTCAGACCGAAAGCATTACTTTCCTGGTGTCCAGCCACCTGGCGCATGAGATGGAATTAATGTGTCATCGCGTCGCGGTGATCGACCAAGGGAGACTGGTCAAAGAAGCGGCGGTTTCCGAAATCCTGGCTGCCTACGCCTCCCTGGAAAGCTTTTTTATTGAGCAGACCAGAATTGCTTGAAGTGCTTAAATTGCTGGAATTGCTTGAAGTACTTGAAGTGATGGAATTGCGGAAATGCTGGAATAGATGATCGGGGGGCCTATATGCGTAACCCATACGCCAACAACCTGAATGAAACCAGAAGTGATCGGGGGAATGCCCGACATGCGTAGTTTATATGCCAATATCCTAAATGAAATGCAGAAAATACTGTTCAAGCGAAAAAACCTGACCATCCTTGCGGTCAGCGCGTTGATTCCTGCCCTTACCGCCGCGCTGATCAACCTGGCCCAGAACCAAGCCCAGATTTCTGTTTTCAGATTTTCCGACTACCCGATCCTGATGCTCGGATTGTTTACGAACGTCCTGCTGCCCCTCTTTGTGTTTATGTGGGTCGCGGATACTTTTGCCGGGGAGGTTGGCGACAATACTCTAAAAATAACCTTGCTTCGCCCGATTACCCGGTATAAGGTTTATATCTCTAAAATAAGCGCGGTAGAGGTTTTAATTCTAATTACCCTGCTGGTGGCCGGCATTTCGGCGCTCCTTTCGGGAATCGGCTTGGGCGGATCGGCTTCGCTGACCGCCGGGGCATTATTTAAGATTCTCCTGGTCTATCTGGTGGCAGCAGTCCCGCTGCTGGCCCTGGCCATCGCCGCCGCGTTTATAGCGCAATTTTTCAAAGGCAGCAGCGGTGCGCTGGTGACCTCGGTATTTGTTTATCTGTTGGCCCGGGCGCTGCCGGTAGCCGTTCCCAGCTTTGCCAAGGTATCCTTATTCTCTTATCTGGACTGGCATTGGATGTGGCTCGGCAGCTCGCTGTACGCCGGCAGCATCGGCTTTGCCCTGCTGATCATCTTTTCCAGCAGCCTGATTTTTTTCGCGGCCGGCGCTTATTTATTCGATACCAAAAATCTATAGGCTTGGCATGGCCGAAAATCTGTAGGCCTGGCATCAGCCAAGAATCTGCACGTTACGGGCAGCCGAGATTTTAAAAACTCAGCATAGTCGAAAAGTTTGCAGGCTAAACATAGTGGAAATTTGTAGGCTTCGCGCAGCTGATAATTTATAATCTTAGCATGGCCGAAAATCTGTAGACCTGGCATCACCCGGACAAAGTCTGCCGGGGTTCCGCTAAAGGTTTTAGGCTCGAGGAGGCTGGCGTCAAATGTCCATCAGGGTCAAGTTATTACTGTCCTACGCTGCCATGTTGATCATCCCAGTTGTTTTGACGGTGCTGGCCGCTGTATTGATCGCCCAGGCTTACTTCGGCGATTTTAAGTATGGCTCTGAGTTAGGCTTGAGAGACAGTCCAGTTGAAAACCTATTGATTGAAGAAGTCCGGATCTTTGAAGAAATCAAACAGACTGCCCTGCTCGACCCAGACAAACTAATGTCCCTCGGTTATCTGGAGGAAATAGATAAAAAGTTGAATCTGTTTAATGCCGG
>CAYXHK010000243.1:375-3502 GCA_964464665.1 uncultured Syntrophomonadaceae bacterium | reverse complement strand
TGATCAGGCTGACGTATCGATTCAACCTAAAGGCAGCCGTATGCATCTTGGTCAAGTCTTCGGGCTTAACCAGTCCATGTTCATAAATCAAAATCACCGAAGCTATGCCGATCCCTGCGTAGTAAAGCCAGCCCAGTTCCTGAAGCACGCCAGCCCCCAAAAGGAGCAGGACGGTGAAAAAATGTAGAGCGGCCGAAATTTTCAGGGTAGCCGGGATGCCAAAACGAGCCGGAATCGAATACAACCCTTCCTGACGGTCAAAGGCCTCGTCTTGAGTAGCATACATCATATCGAACCCGGCTATCCAGAAAGCCACCGCTAAACTGATTAAAACCGGGGTCAAAGCAATACTTTCGGTGATAGCAATCCACGCTCCAAGCGGACCCATACCGATAGCCAATCCCAGAATCAGGTGACACATCCAGGTAAACCGCTTGGTATAGGAATAGAGAACTAAGACAGCCACGGCCAAAGGAGCCAGTTTGACACACAAGGGGTTTAACTTGGCCGCAGACCAGAACAACAAGCCGAAAGCCACGAATATCGAAGCCCAAACCAGACTTAAGGGCACCAGTTTTTGCGGCAGGATCCAGTTCGCAGTGCGTGGATTACGGGCATCCAGATGTCGGTCGATCAGCCGGTTTAAGCATAGTGCCGCAGTTCTGGCCGACACCATCGCCAGGGTAATCCACCAGAAGTCGTAAGCGGTAATGAGTCCTCCCACCGCTAAAAATGCCCCTAAATAAGCAAAAGGCAAGGCAAATAATGAATGCCCGATATCAATCATTTGCAAAAAATAACCGGTCCGAGCCAAAAAACCGAGTTGTCTTTTCCCAGGCAGAGGCGCCAAAGGGGCCAAAGGATTTACCGACCCGTTTAGTTGTCCGGCATTGAGTTCACTCATCGCTTTTTACAACCTTTTCTAAGCATTTTTAGACCCGGTTGTTGGAATAAACGACCAAAACCGGGTTAAAAGAAGATTTACGGATTAAGATTATCCTGATAAACGATTAACGCATTATGTTAGGGTTAACTACAATCATTTAGGTTAACTGTGAGATCATATATAGAAGCCGGGCGCTTAGCAGCTAGGCACTGCAGGCGGCTAAACGTGGTTCTTGACTCATCCCGGATAAGCCGGAGATCCCGGAAATACCCGCTCCGATTTCCCGCAAAAACTCCTGCGCCGCATCCCGCAGCCAGCCTTCGGGTAAGAAATTCAAGGTCTTTTGCGCTTCCCGGCGCAAGGATTCACTTATTTGGGGATCCAATTGCAATTCATTGGCCCCAATAAGCATACCGATTAATCCGCCAAACTGGCCCAACTGTTTCGCTTCTGCCGCAGTCCCCCCCGCCAGGATCACGCCGGTTCGGCCGGCTTCGTCAAACAGGGCACCATACTCTTTTTCCAATACGATCAGGGCGGCTTCCAGGTCCCGTTGGTTAACTTCAAGGACTTCTTTGCGTATTATCGCACCCTCATTCATCGTACAAATGATTTTGGCCAGTTCTTCCACCCATTCATAACAATCAATTTCACACAACAATTTCAAGAGTTTGCCGTATACAAAATCACCAAAAAGGACGGGGAAATGGGGAGTCTGCTCTTCAAATGCCGTACTCAAAACCGCATTGCCTTCCACATCGCCAATTTGGTTGTGGATATCCGCAGCCATTTGCATTAATTGCAGAATTGCCGCCATGCCGATGACCTGTTCGGTCCATAATTTTTCCCGACCGGCAGTGCCTGCCCCGGAGATACCGGGCATTAAACCGTTTCCCCGGGTCCAGCCGACTAACCCGCTGCCTTCAATTCGTTTGCCTCCATAATAACTTGCTCCAATCAGTACCAGAGCGGATAAAAAACGCAACGGCAGCGAATCGAGGTTGATCGGCAGATAATCAGAAACTCTCCCCTTCCTGAAGCGCAAAACATATTCACTATTTTGTCTGACTCGCATTAAAGCCGGACTGAGAAAATCCCACACCCCGATACCCACTTCCGTATCTCCTTTCTTCGACAAAGCACTATCATATTCTACATGATAACATAAAAGTCCTGCAATTTAACCAGAAACCATTTACCAGAAACACCACACCGCTCCTTTTGGGGAAGCCAAGAGGGGGCTTTGGTTAAGCGGAGTGCTGGGGCAATCCAGTTATAATTATAAAAAAATGATAATAACAATTATTTTAGCTTTAATATTAAGCATTAAGCTCATTTAAATCGATACTATTTATAAATCTCCTCAAATATTACCTATCTATAATAATTCAATTAACCAAGCCGTGACAAGCCCAAAACTTTATCCAACAAATACATAAGCCCTAATAACACTCGTCTCATCGCGTTACAAGGGCTTACACTAGCCTTTATTCTTTTTTATTCGGGCTAAAATAAATATCCCTCCTAAAGATTTACGGCTACCTTTTGTGGAATTATCTTGCCTCTGGCCAGTTCGGTAGCAGTAACGTTATCTGCCTCGAACTTCTCCGTAAGGTAATTACAAGCATCCCATGGATTAACGGTATCCCCGCAAGTAAAGACATCAACCGCCGCGTAGCCTAATTCTGGCCAAGTATGAATGGCTAAATGGGATTCAGAGATCACCACTACACCGCTCACCCCTTGCGGACTAAACTTATGGAACACACACTCCCTAATTTCTGCTCCTGCTTCTAGGGCAGCATTGACCATCATCTTCTCAACTTTGTCGACATCGTTGAGAACATCAAACCGGCACCCGTGAAGTTCAGCCAGCACGTGACGGCCCAATGCACTCACCATAATATCAACCCCCCTCTTTTAAATTACTTGGGAAATCCCACCTCCAAATCTGCGAATTAGGGTATCTATCCCAATAACAATTGAATTTTAGCATAATCTCGCAATTTGTCAACGAATTTTTTGATATCCTTCGCTTTTCACCCGATTGGTCAAACGGCCCAATCCCTGGACTTCTACCTCGATAATATCTCCAGGATTTACGGGGCCTACCCCAAATGGCGTACCGGTTAAAATCACGTCTCCCGGCAGCAAGGTCATCACCTGACTAATAAAACTTACCAGATAATCTACTGAAAACAACATCTGCCGGGTATTGGAATCTTGTTTTAAGACAAGATT
>CAYXHK010000243.1:0-365 GCA_964464665.1 uncultured Syntrophomonadaceae bacterium | reverse complement strand
CCAAAGCTTGATTTCTGCCGGCTGCGGGTCAAAATCATCCTTAATCCAAGGGCCAAGCGGACAAAAAGTGTCGAATGATTTGGCGCGGGTCCACTGTCCGTCTTTGCGCTGCAGATCCCGGGCTGTCACATCATTGCCGCAGGTATAGCCAAAAATATTTTCCCGGGCCTCGGCTGGTGAAATTTGTCGGGTAAGTTTACCGATTACCACGGCTAGTTCGGCTTCATAATCCACCTGCATGCTTAGGCCAGGATAAAGGATCGGATCCCCTGGGCCAATAACGGTGCTGGCCGGCTTAAGAAATATGATTGGTTCATCGGGAATGGTCAGGTTTAATTCCCCAGCGTGGTCCGCGTAGTTTAAGC
>CAYXHK010000242.1:0-3554 GCA_964464665.1 uncultured Syntrophomonadaceae bacterium | reverse complement strand
GGATGGCCGTGAATATCACCACACTCCCTTTCTTTTTTAAATTCCGTCGCTAAAAAATATCCTTCCCCAAATTGTAATATTTCCAGGCCGATTGGGCAAGCCCAAATGCCGCTAATTGTCGTTATTTTACGACTAGCTCTGTTCTCCCCAACTAGTAATTTTTGGTCATGCTTGCCTAACATCCTCTAAAATAGTTTTCCGCAAAGCCATATCCTTATATAGAATGTGATAGAATTTCATCAATATGAGGAAAACTGAGGTTATGTTAATGACAAACCAAGCGGAATCAACTGAACAGGCGCCGCTTTGGACCAGGGATTTTGTCCGGATTGCTATAGTAAACTTTTTTCTGTTTCTGGGATTTCAAATCCTTTTGCCGGTTTTGCCGGTTTACGCGGCTAAACTGGGCGGAGGTGACACCTGGGCAGGATTAGTCGTGGGAGTTTATACCTTTTCTTCAGTGCTCATGCGGCCAGTCGCCGGGCGTTTACTTGATCAAAAAGGGCGAAAACCGATATTTATTTTGGGATTAGCGGTTTTTATCATCTGTACCCTGATGTATCAATGGGCGCTGGCTATTTGGATGCTCTTGGCCTTAAGATTCATTCACGGGTTTGGCTGGGGCACGGCCAGTACTGCGGCCAGTACGATTGCTTCCGATTTTATTCCTAAAAAGCGGTTTGCGGAAGGAATGGGTTATTTCGGTTTAACCGGTACACTGGCCATGGCTCTGGGGCCAGCCATCGGTTTGGCGCTGATGAGCGGATATGGTTTTACTACTGTGGTTAATATTTCGGTTTTAGTGGTTTTGGTTTCGCTTTTAATTACGTTGCCGGTCAAGATGTACAATATTGAATTTAAGGCGGAGCTTAAACCGGCTGGCATCATTGAGCAGACTGCGGTCTTGCCGGCTCTGGTCATGTTCTTCGTAACCATGAGTTATGGAGCAATCGTGTCTTTTATCGCCTTATATGCAGAACAACGGTTGGTGCCAAATATCGGCCTGTTCTTTACGGTTTACGCCATTGCTTTAATATTTGCCCGTCCGTCTTTCGGCCGGATTGCGGACCGGCGGGGGACTTCGTTCGTAATAATCCCGGGTATTTTGGCGATCTTAACCGCCTTGTTGTTGTTATACCTGGCGGAAACCCTGAGTTTATTTTTAATGGCCGGGTTTATTTATGGCCTGGGTTTTGGGGCGGTACAACCGGCTTTACAAGCCATGGCGGTTCGCCACGTGATACCTGAACGCCGGGGAGCGGCTAATGCAACCTTTTTCTTAGGTTTTGATCTGGGAATTGGGATTGGGTCAATTATTTGGGGAATAGTTGCGGAAGCATTTGGTTACGGGTTGGTATACCTTTGGGCTATGCTGCCGGTACTGGCGGCAATATCCCTTTACCTTAAGAAAGCCGAATAAGGGAGATCAAGGAGATAAAGGAGATAAAGGAGATAAGGGAGATAAGGGAGATAAGGGAGATAAGGGAGAGAGGCGGAGGCGAGCCACCGTGTCCAATCACAATAAAAAGCGGAGCACCCGTTTATTCGACCGGCTTGCGCCATTTTATGACCAGTTTTATGGCTGCCAAAAAAGGGGTTTTACCTTAGTTTTAGACAGCCTCTACCGGGAATTGGATTTACACCGCTGCGAAAGTATTATAGACGTAGGATGCGGCACCGGAGCCTTGTGTTCTTTACTGCAGCAGCGAGGGTTAAAGGTAACCGGAGTGGATCAGAGCGAAAAAATGCTCAGCCGGGCCCGGTCCAAACCGGAAAATAACTCGATTCAGTTCCTGCTGGCCAATTTCCTGGACGGTTTGCCCTTTAAGGATAAACACTTTGATTTGTCGATTGCCTCTTATGTGGCCCATGGATTGCCGGCAGCGGAAAGAAAAATGCTGTATGCGGAAATGAGCCGAGTCAGCCGGCACTTAGTCATAATTTACGATTACAATCGGAACCGCTCGATAATTACAAACCTTATGGAGTGGTTGGAAGGCGGAGATTATTTCAATTTTATCAGAGTCGCGGAGGATGAGCTTAGGGAGTGCTTTCCTCGGCTGCGGGCCCAAGAGGCAGGGGCCAGTTCGTCCTGGTATGCGGGTTATCTCCGCTAAGCCTTACTATTAAAAAGACTTTACTATTAAAAAATCTACTTCCCGCAATCCCGTGATTTAGGCTCCGTTGCGAAAGGTAAAATATGAGGATTATTCAGCCCGAAGGTGGTTTAAGTATGTTTGAGTTCCGCCGGGTAAAATACAAAGAGGTAGTTGATATTCCAAACCTGCGTATTAACCAAGGACTTACGGTCCTGATGGGAGAAAGCGGCAGCGGCAAGACTACGGTTTTAAGATTGCTGAATAAAATGATTTCGCCCACCCAGGGTCAAATTCTGTTTAAGGGTCATGACCTCAGCCAAATTCCCTCGGTAGCGCACCGCCGGGCGGTTTTAATGTTATCCCAAAGCCCGGTAATGTTTGAGGGGGATATCCGGGACAATTTAGTTATTGGCTGCCGGTTTCAGGGGAAAATGGAGCCAGAGGCGGAAGGGCTTTACGAAATATTGGCAAGCGTTCGGTTAAATAAGCCGCTGGATACCCCGGTGCAGCAGCTCTCCGGCGGCGAAAAGCAAAGGCTGGCCCTTGGCCGGGTCCTGCTGCTGGATCCGGCTGTCTATCTGCTGGATGAACCTTCGTCCGCTCTAGATGATTTTTCCGAGGATACCATAATTAACCTGATTGCCGGGCATCTGAAAACGACTGGCAAATCAGCCGTGCTGGTAACCCATGCTCGGTCTATGGCCGAAAAATATGCCGGCGAAATCATCGAAATGGCCGAAGGAAAGATCCAAAACAGGAGAGTAAGGAATGAATGGGATAATTAATTTAACCATTAAGCAGGTTATGCTGGCCTATGTCTTTGTGCTGGTGGTACTGACGATTATCCGTTTAAGAGGAATTGGCCGGGAGAGAGAGATTCTGCTTGCGTCGGTTCGCATGACCCTGCAGCTGATTTTGACCGGTTACGTACTGGCCTATGTGTTTGCCAACCCCAGCCCTTGGATAACGGCGGGCATAATCATCCTAATGGAGAGTTTTGCGATTTATACGATTTTCCAGCGTTTTGCCGGAAAGCTGTCGGCGAGACTGAAAATAGCCATTGCTGCTTCCATGCTGGCTGGCACTTTAGTCTGTCTTTTATACTTTTTACTCATCGTAGTCCGGATCAGTCCCTGGTATGATCCGCAGTATTTCATCCCTATTGCCGGCATGCTGGTCGGCAATTCGATGACCGGCGTCTCCTTGGCGGTTAAGTCCTTAGGGGAAGGCATGACCACTCGGCGGAATCTGGTGGAAGAGGCTCTGATTTTGGGGGCCACTCCGCAGGCGGCAACCAGCCCCATTATCAACAACACCTTTGAGGCGGCGATCATGCCCACCATTAATCCAATGCTGGGTATGGGCATCGTGTTTCTGCCGGGAATGATGACCGGCCAAATTTTATCCGGCACAGCACCGACAACGGCGGTCAATTATCAAATCGCGATCATGCTG
>CAYXHK010000241.1:0-3556 GCA_964464665.1 uncultured Syntrophomonadaceae bacterium | reverse complement strand
AAAAGAATGGCTGGTCGCTCCCGCAAAAACATGAATCCCGCCACCCAAGGGCCGCACTACTCCGTGATCCGCAAACTCCCCGTCCTGCATTGGTGCCAAAAAATAACGCAGCCACCCTAAGGCCTGATTGGCACACGGAGTATCGAATTCATCCCAAAACACCAGCGGCATGATCCCTTTTAAATTCAAATCCCGAATCACACTAAAAGCGATCTCCAATTCACTGGGTGCTTCAAATTGCGAAAGATTAAAGGTTAATTGGGCTTTTTCCGGAATCCCCAGTCCCCGGGCGATCTCCTTGACCACAAACGATTTGCCGGCCCCGGGCGGGCCAAACACCGCCACGCACAAGGGCTGCACCGGGCGTTTGGACTCCAGGTAATCTTTCATGGCGTTATTTACACTGCGAACTCCCTCTATTTCTTGGCGATCCGCGCTAGACCAGGCGCCAAAGATTTCTACCGGGACATCGGGCAAGGATATCAGCGGGCCTTTCACCACCACATTCTGGGCACATTGAATTACCGAACCTTGCGAGTCAGGTAAAAACCGCCGCTGGTTTTTGGCGCATAATAAATTCTCTTCCAGAATAGTCCAATGATCCCGAATCATTTGTTCTAAAGCCTGATTATCAACGGTAAAGATTCCAAGATCGTGGATCTGCGTATAGAGGTCGTTTGCGGAATCAGCAACGGAAGTTGTTTTTAATTTAAGGTAAGCAGCGGCGGTCGTTTCACTGGGAAATTGCAGGTACTGAGCATTGTCTTGTCTGACTGTCTCATAACCGTGGACATGGAGGTTGCGGGCTAATCTTAAACCGATATTGCAGGCGGCAATCCAGTCCATCTGCTCCGGGTTTTCCACCCAAGCCACCGCCAATGCCCCAAGTAAACAAGTGTGATACCCCATCATCTGCCCAGGAAACTGGCTGGCGAAATCGCCTTCCTGCCCACTGCGGTCAAAAATAATAGTGCTGGTTGTCTTCTCTGCGATAATGACCCCACTGGCTCCCATCGTGACGATAACCCTTTTATACTTGAGCCCGCCTCCTTTACCTTCCACAAAAGGGCAATTGGTATTAAAAACAGCGGCGATTACTTCCTCCAACATCTGTTCCCAGGATAAAGAAACCCCGATTTTGACTGCGCAGGAACGCAAGTCGCTTAAGGTAGTCACCATGGTAGTCCTATCCGCCAAACCCAATTCGTCGATCCGTTCCAGCAGCGGGTTTGGCCGATTTTCATTATACTGACCCAGTTTAAAAATAATCTCCTTGGGCAAATCCACCCGGGAATCATCCCGCAAAGACTCCGGCCAGCCAGCCGCACAGTCTCGAAAACCGAGCCCGCTATCCTGAATAATCAATAAATCAGCGGGGCCATTAAGCCGGGCGGAAGGATAATCCCAATACCCCGGCTCAAACTCGTGCCATTTGTCTAAGCGATAGGCAGAATGCGAAAAACCAGGATTGGGGAATCTCCGCCAGGAAGTCCAGGAGATAGTAATCCGATTGTCTTTCGGTCGGTTGAGCAATTCTTCATCTAAGGTGGCTCCTTGGACCGTGGCCAGATCAGCCGGAATCATAGCGGTTAAAAGCTGCAGCATCATGGCCGAACCACCGGGCTTAGAACTGAGTCTGACTTTGGTATCTTCCGGCTGCTTCTTCCAGTAATATACGCCCCCCCGGACGATTACATCTTCGTTAACTATTCTAAACCAATCTACGGTTGGATCCCCGCACATCTGGATGATGAATTTCATCATGAAACCTCTTTCTATTGGAATTGCGGTTAAGAATCTTTCAAAGCTTAATTCATTTTTTAGATTGTTTAAATACTAACTCGTCCTTTAAGACAGTTTAAATGTGTTAAATTGCCTTTAACCTAATTCAATTCGCTATGCTTTGACAAAAATCCTTTTCTGCCAGACTGCCCCCTTGCGTTTTAATCGGCCCCATAAAAAGACTCCAGCCCAGCCAGGACACCAGCTAAGGTTGGAGTCTTTCTTCTATGACCATTAGCCTATTAACACCCACCATTGTCTTTCTTATCGCCGTTCGCTCTAATCTAAGGCCAGTGGCCTGTTGTTTTAGTCATTGGCCTATAATTGTCAATATCTTCTTATCGCCACTTTGTCTTCTTCCAATTGTCACTTTTTCTATTTAACGCCAAAGGCCTGATTATTAAGCACATTGCCAGGCTTACCAATTACCGGGATAATCCATTATTGGGATTAACCCATTGCCGGGATTAATTCTTTGCCGGGCATATCCTTTGCCGGGATTAACACTCTTTAGGCAGCACTTCCAGCAGCTTTTCAGTCAATTCAGCCAGGACTTTCTTTTCATGCATTAAAATCCTGACTAACAGATTCCGTACAACGGGGTGCCCAAGGTGTTTGATCTGCTCTTCATAAATGGTAATCGCTTCAGCCACCATTTGGACTGCGCCGGTTAAGCAAGCTCGAACTTTGGGTTTGTTGACCATTCGCGAACGGGGATACCCTCCGGGCGGGTAAAAGAATCCGCCCCGCGGACGTTGTCTGGCATCGGGCTGTTTTTGCTTTGGCCCGGACCCTTTCGAGCCGGGTAAACAGTCATCTATATAGTCATCCCAATACTTTGAACCCTTTTCCCAATCCAGGAATTCTTCCGGGTATTGCTGCGGTATTTTCCCATACCCACAATCATTCAGACTGTTGAATAAATTTAAAACCTGTTTGAAACACCTGATTTCCTCTTTACCCTTAGTCCGGAAGAACTCGCCGTAACTGTCATCCAATTCCTCAGCCGCTTTGAAGTAATAGTCTATAGCCTTAGCCTGCCAGCTTAAATCGTCACGCAAAATAGCCAAATCTACGGGGAACGGCTTTTGCCAATGCTTGCCCGGCCAAGATCCCGGTTTTTGTTTGGGCCGTTGGAATTGATAATCATCAAATTCTTCCGGCTGTTCAGCGTAAGGCGCTTTATCCCAGTCCATCCCCTGGTCAAACTCATCGGAATAAGGGGGAAGATCGACGTATTTATCCTCTCCCGCCCAAAGATCATCGGACCAATCTTGCCGTGGATGTTGCTGCCAGGGTTCCTGTTGCCAAGGTTCTTGTTGCCAGGGCGCCTGCGTAGGCTTGGTCTGTTTCGGAGCTTGAGTCGGCCTTTGCTGCACCGGACTTTGGGTTGGTTTTTGCTGCACCGGACTTTGTGTTGGTTTTTGTTGTGCCGGCGGCATATACTCAACCGGCAGTTCTTGTTTGGGATAATCCCCCCAGGGAGCCTGGGTTGGTTTAATTTGTCGCCAAGGTAACTGAGTCGGTTTTTGCTGTACCGGCCCTTGAGTTGGCTTCTGTTGTACAGGACCTTGTGTTGGTTTTTGTTGTTGAACCGGCGGCAGGTACTCAATCGGCAGCTCTTGCACCGGATAATCAAACTTAGGTGCCTGAATTGGCTTTTGTTGTACCGGTCCTTGCGTTGGTTTCTGCTGTACCGGTCCCTGAGTCGGTTTCTGCTGTACCGGTCCCTGTGTGGGCTTTTGCTGCACCGGTCCTTGCGTTGGTTTCTGCT
>CAYXHK010000240.1:0-3566 GCA_964464665.1 uncultured Syntrophomonadaceae bacterium | reverse complement strand
CTATTATAAGTTAAGCTTACTATTCTATTTGCAGTTTATTATCTTCAGATCACTAAAGGAGGGGAGACTTTGAAACTCATTGCCTTGTTAGAGGAATTGGAGCAGCATATCGAAAATAGTCGCCGCATACCTTTAACCAGCAAATTGATCATCGAGGGGGATCAGATTCTAGACTATCTGGATCAGATTCGGGAGGTTCTGCCGAATGAAATTGAGGAAGCCCGGCGGATCTATCAGGATCAGGAGAAAATGATGAAAGCAGCGAAGAAGGATGCCGAACAGCTGGTTGAAGAGACTCGCGTACATATGACCCGCATGGTGGATAACCATGAAGTAAACCGGCTAGCGCAGGAACAAGCGGAAAAAATAATCGTGGAGGCTCGCCAAATGGCCAGGGAAATCCGCGAGGGAGCCAACGAATACGCTGATGATATCTTAAAAAACATTGAAAACATCTTCGAACAAGTAGCCGTCAGCACCGAAAGGAATATGAGCACAGTTAAACGGGGCCGCGAAGAGTTAAACCGCAATCGCCGCAGCGAGGATTAAAGGCTGCGCCGGACTTGGCTTAACACCACCGAAGCAAACCCAATCAGCAGCAGGAGCAGCAGCCCGATTATTAATATATGACTGGAATAGAGGATTACGGTTCCAAAAGCCAAGGCCGGGATGTTTGACGCGGACCAGACCGGTTCGCTGATAGTAAATATACCTAAACGGAAAAGTATAAACAGCAAAAAGCCCGAAAGAACCGCCTGGGTTAAGCGGGCGACCCAAAAAGGTAACAGTCGGATGTCGGTGTCGGCCACCATACTCGCTACTTGCGCCTGGATGGCTAGGCCGCTCCAACCTAAGATGGCGCCGACCAAGGCGATCCGAGTTTCTAAAGGCAGCGGCGCAAGGCTTGCGGTCTGGGAACCCAAGGTTATTTCCCCGAAACCAATGGTGAGGGATTTAAGCAGGTGGGGGTCTGCTCCCGGCAAAAAGCGGCCGATCCCACTGATTACTGCCTCCATGATTCCGGTGAGGGATAAAATCTGCATCAGCACCGCAAAAAAAACGATAAAACCACCGATCGCCAGTAGATTGTTCATGGACAACTTTACGGCATCACCCAGAAGGCGTCCCAAGGGTCGGCCATCAAGTCGCCGGGCATAAAGCATGGCTTGCCAGGGGCTGGTATTAAACGGATCTCGGTTTTCGGAAGAGCATTTTATTTTTTCTGGATCTCGGTAATAATAGAAACGCATCAGCAAACCAATCAGCAGATTGGTTCCATAATGGACCACGGCTAAAGCCACCCCCAGGGAGGGCAAACCAAACATCCCTACCGGGATGGCCACCAGCATAAACAGCGGACTGGCATTATTGGTAAAACAAAGCAGCCGCTCTGCTTCGACTCGGGTACAAAGATTTTGACTCCGCAGCCGGCCGGTCAGGATGGCGCCGACCGGGAAACCGGAAGTGAAGCCCATTACGGCGACAAAAGCGCCTGAGCCGGGGAGATTGAACAAAGGACGCATAAAAGGCTCAAGTAGTTTTCCCAGAAAATGGATTACGCCCAGACCCATTAGGATTTCGGCGGTGATTAAAAAGGGCAAAATTGAGGGCAGGACAATATTGAACCAAAGCTGCAAACCCTCGGTTGAGGCACGATAAATTTCCGCAGGATAAATGATCATGGCGAGGAGCACAAACAGTATCACACCAGCCAATAGAAAAGCCAGGAAGTCGGCGGAGGAATAGCGAGTCCGGGACAGAGTCCTCATGATGAACCTCCCGTGCGTTTATTTCAATTACTTTCTCCAAATATATATATTGGATGAAACTCCTATCTATTACTGTCCAGGAAGGTAATGGGGGTAAAGACGATGAATTTGGGTGGTCAAAAGCTCGGTCTGGTGCTCGGCGCCGGGAGTGCCCGCGGTTTGGCCCATATCGGCGTGATTCAAGCCCTGCTGGAGGCTAAAATTCCCATTGACCTGGTGGTGGGCAGCAGCATGGGCGCGGCTATTGGCGCTGGTTTCGCTGCTGGGGTGGATATGTATCTGCTGCAGCAATTGCTAAGTCAGATGAACCTAAATAAACTCTTTGATATCCAGGTGCCCCGTTTGGGTTTTGTGGCCGGGAATAAAATCGAGGAACTGATTAAGCTTTTAACCCAGGGAAAGAATTTTGAGCAGTTGGATATACCCTTAGCGGTGGTAGCTACGGACCTGGAGTCCGGGGAAAGAGTGGTTTTTTGCGAAGGACCGGTTTTCCCGGCGGTTCGGGCCAGCATCTCAATCCCGGGGATCTTTCAGCCGGTAGTTTTAAATAACCGGTTGCTGGTCGATGGGGCGGTCTGTGAAAGACTGCCGGTATCCGTAGCCCGCGAAGCAGGCATGGATGTAGTAGTAGCCGTGGATGTAACCTTTGGCAGCAAAGATTTAAACATAAAAAGTATTCTCGATGTATTTTTACAGTCCATAAACCTGTTGGAACGACAGATTCATGAGACCAGATTGGAGGGGGTGGATGTTTTAATCCAACCAGGCGTCGGTAATATGGCGATTAATCGATTTGACCTGGTTGAAGAAGCAGTAATGGCCGGCCGGGAAGCTACGCAGCAGTTAATCCCCCAGATAAAAGAGCTGCTGGCGGGGCCGGTTGCGTAATGACGGCGATTTTTACAAATTGTTTCCTGAGAAATTAGTGTTCCATTTTGTACCACGTTAAGTTATAATTATTCAGTAAACTGCATGGTTGTTCAACAACCTAATATAGAAGGAGGGTGTAACTATGACTTTGCTCGAGCAGATTAGACAAAAGGCTGCGAGCAACAAGAAAACCATTGTCTTGCCGGAAGGAACCGAAGAAAGAACCGTAAAAGCAGTTGAAACGATTATCAAAGAAGGTTTGGCCAATGTAATCCTCCTGGGGGATCCCACTGAGATTGCTGCTGTTGCCAAAAAAGTAGGCTCCAACTTGGACGGGGCTACAATTATGGATCCTAAAAAATCCGAAGTTTATAATGAGTGCGTAGAACAATTCTTTGAAATGCGCAAAAGCAAAGGGATGACCTTGGATAAAGCGCAGGCACTGATGAGTGATCCGCTGTATTTTGGTTCGATGTTAGTGTATAAAGGAATTGCTGACGGCGAAGTAGCTGGCGCTCGAAATACCACGGGCGATGTTTTACGGCCGGCGCTGCAAATTATCCGCACTGCCCCCGGTATGACTTCTGTTTCCGGCGCTTTTGTCGTGATTGTTCCAGATTGCGAATTCGGGGATAATGGGACCTTCATTTTTGCCGACTGTGCAGTAACCCCCAATCCCTCCGCGGAACAACTGGCCGAGTTTGCCTTCCAGTCTTCCCAAACGGCGAAATCCGTGGCTGGAATTGAAAATCCGATTATCGGCATGATGTCCTTCTCCACTAAGGGCAGCGCCAGCCATGAATTTGTCGACAAAGTAGTTAAAGCTACGGAAATCGCTAAACAGCGCTGGCCGGAATTAGCTTTGGACGGAGAATTCCAAGCTGATGCCGCGTTGGTTCCCAAGGTTGGTCAATCTAAGGCTCCCGG
>CAYXHK010000239.1:2167-3567 GCA_964464665.1 uncultured Syntrophomonadaceae bacterium | reverse complement strand
CGCAGTCACAGCCGCAATCCGCCTGTTCCTGCGCAAATTTTTCCAGGATATACCTTTCAGTCTCCTTGAGCGCTACTTCTTCCTGCCGGCCCTCGGCCATGTCTTTTACCGAAACCGCCTGGCGGGACAATTCTTCCCCACCCACAATGATTACCCAGGGAGCTTCTGATTTACCGGCTTGTTTCATCTGAGCTTTTAAACTGCGGCCCAGGTAATCCATATTCACCGCCAGACCGTAACCCCTGAGCCGGGTCAACAGCTTTAAGGCAGTCAAGCGGCCCTCAGTCCCCAAGGTCGCCACAAAAACATCCAGTTCCCGTCCGGTCCCGATTTCTGCTTCCTGTTGCTCCAAAGCCAGCAAAGTCCTTTCAATCCCCAGCGCAAAACCGATACCAGGCGTAGGGGGGCCGCCGAGCTGCTCAATCAGACCGTCATAACGACCTCCTCCGCCAATCGAGCTTTGCGCCCCGATCCCGGCTACGCTGATCTCAAAAGCGGTTTGGTTGTAGTAGTCCAGTCCCCGCACCATCCGTTCGTTTACGGTATAGGAGATACCGATGGCGTCTAAAGCCTCTTTCACCGCCCGAAAATGCTCGCCGCAAGCCGGACACAGGTAACCCGGCGTGGTGGGCGCGCCCTTGGTCGTGGTCTGGCACTTTTCCGCTTTGCAGTCCAAAACCCGCATCGGATTCCGTTCCAGGCGCTGCTGACAATTCTCGCAGAGTCCCGGCGCCAGCGGAAGCAAAAACTCTTTCAGGGCAGCGCGATGCTCCAGCCGGCAGGCCGGGCAGCCCACGCTGTTGATCTGCAGTTCCAGATCAGTCAAGCCCAAACGATAATACAGGTCCATGGCCATAACGATCACTTCCGCATCCAGCAGCGGATCATTCGAACCAAAAACCTCCGCCCCAAACTGATGGAATTGCCGGAAACGCCCGGCTTGCGGCCGGTCATACCGAAACATGGGGCCCAGATAGTACCACTTTACCGGGAGGGGCTGACCGTAACAGCCATTCTCGACGAACGCCCTTACTGCGGCTGCGGTCCCTTCGGGACGCAGGGTCACGCTGGTTTCTCCCTTATCTAAAAAGGTGTACATCTCCTTTTCGACTACGTCGGTAGTCTCGCCTACGCCGCGTTTGAACAATTCCGTATGTTCAAAAATGGGGGTGCGGACTTCCGCATACCCATACTCCCGACAAATCTGCCGGATTTCCTCTTCTAAATACTGCCACTTCTCTACTTTCCCGGGCAAAAGATCACTCGTGCCCCGAGGCCGGTTGACCAACATGTTACCACCTCTTAACCTGACTTTTTAAGGATGCTTTAACTCAACTTATCTAAGGATTCTTTACCACATCTGACATTTTCTTTTTCTTAGAAACTTTTGCCACAACTTA
>CAYXHK010000239.1:0-2067 GCA_964464665.1 uncultured Syntrophomonadaceae bacterium | reverse complement strand
GATTCTTTACCACATCTGACATTTTCTTTTTCTTAGAAACTTTTGCCACAACTTACCTTAATACAGACTTAAGCTTGATACTAACTTAACTTTTAACCAGCACATCATCTCCCCTGGCTAATCACCAATCAAAACACCAAATAAAATAAACCTCTCTCCCGGCAATCCGTATACGGTGCAGGGACGAAAGGTTGTCTCGCGGTACCACCCTGATTGGATAACCTTAAAGGCTATCCCTCTTCATTCCAGCGGTTAACGGGGCCAGCCGGATCCATCTATTGCCTAGCGGCCCGGCCAGCGAGCCCCTAAATTTCGAGGGATCAGTTCCCAGGTGTTCTTCAGCGACCGACCTTAGGAATGCTTCCAGTCACGACATTCCCTCCCTACAAGGCTGGCTCTCGCTTACTGCTCCTGCTCATCACTATTTGCTCATCAATATTTACTCATCAATATTAGTCAAGTCAATTGCTGCCAATCGATACTCCTGTATTCTACCGCAGGCCGCGAATTCTGTCAATTTTCTTTGTCTGAATCTCCTCGATCCGCTCCAGGTAATTCAACGGATCTTTCGGATTATAAGTATTGGTCAGGGTTAAATCATGCCGGTTGAGCCACTTGGAGCCGGCTCCCCCGCCCAAGCCGATGATGGTCTGCCGTTCCTCCATCACTTGAATATTATAGACATTCTCCCAACCAGGCCGGGCATAGCCGACATTTTCCAAATTGCCGAGGATGTTCTTTTGCCGGTACAGGTAATAAGCCTTAAAGCCCATCCGCATCGCAGCCGCTTGACTTAAGCCGTACATGGCCTCCACTTCCTCCGGCTCGGGAAGCAGCCATTGTTCGCGTTCTTCTTTTAAACGGGAAGCGCGCTTGATGGCCAGGGTATGCACTGATAAATTATCCGGCTGGAGCTGGACTATTGTTTCAAGGGTCTGGACCACATCGCTTGCGGTTTCTCCCGGCAAGCCCAAGATTATATCCATGTTCAGGCAGTTAAAACCAAAATCCCGGGCCGCGGCAAACGCGGTCAGGGTGTCAGCAGCCGTATGCTTACGGCCAATTAAGCGTAAGGTCCGATCGTGCATCGTCTGCGGATTGATGCTTAACCGGTTTACCCCGGCCTCCCGCAGTACCGCTAAGCGCTCAGGGTCTAAAGTATCGGGCCGTCCCGCTTCTACGGTAAACTCTCCGGTCTTCGACTGCTGCCAACTTTCCCTAAGATAGACCGGCAATTCCGCATTAAGCTTGGCTAAAAGCTGGCCTAACTGCTCAGGCTGTAAAGACGTAGGGGTTCCGCCACCCACGTAAATCGACTGAACCTGAATACCAGCCCGCTTGAGTTCTGCCCCCACAGTCCCGATTTCCTGCAGCAACGCTTTTAAAAAGGGATCTGCCAGTTCCCCCTTCTGGGATAAGGCATAACTGGGAAAAGAACAGTATAAACAACGCGAAGGACAAAAAGGAATCCCCACGTAAATGCTCACCAGATGGGGGCCATTAAGGCCGGCCCTAAGAATTGGCCGCTGCCGCTCCGCCACCTTGACCAAAAACTTGGCCTTGCTGGGCTCCAGCCGGTACTCCTCCCTCAATTCGGTGATAATCCGGGCTGGCTCCCACCCTTGATCAAATCGTCGATGCACGACTTTGGACGGTCTGATCCCGGTCAGAATTCCCCAAGGTCCAGCCTTAAGGCCGGTCACTTCTTCCAAAACCTGAAGGGTCAACTTCCGAATCAACCGCCGTTTCAAATTTACCGGATCATCACCTGGTCCCGGTTTAGCCAGTCTCGCCTGCGCCAAAGCCTGCTGCCCATTTATCTGCAGCCGGACCGAGATTGAGTCCGGATCAGCGTCGGTCTCCCCGCTTGTTTCGTGAATTTGCAGCAGGGCCTCCGGCTCGTCCGGCGCCTCCTGCTTTTCCAGTTCATTCGGATCAGTCAGCTCGCCCGGTTTCTCCAGTGCTTTCGACTCCTTTGGCTTTTCTGGCTCCTTTGTCAGAAGGGAAACCGACGACCCCGGCTTTGGGCCGGGGTCTTGGTCTTTGCAGGGTAGAATCTCGGGCTGG
>CAYXHK010000238.1:0-3570 GCA_964464665.1 uncultured Syntrophomonadaceae bacterium | reverse complement strand
TGGGGCGGCTGGACTCGAACCAACGCATGCGGGAGTCAAAGTCCCGTGCCTTACCGACTTGGCTACGCCCCAACAAATTATTTGCAATACCCAAGGCAGAATTATAAAGGAACAGGCCGTTTCTGTCAAGCGATAAATGCCTAAAACTGCCTCTCCCGCAGAGAACATCCGCTGACCGGTTTAACCTGGTTCAACCCATAATCATTTCCTTCGTCGCCATCATCCGCCATTTAATCATCGCAAATAAAAAGTCTAATCGTTACCGCTTATCTATTGTTAATTAGCTGGCCTTAAATTATACCCTACGGAAAATCAAAAGGTGGTGATCACCTTTTTCCCCAGAGAATCATCTAAATAAATCTAGTTCTCCTGATTTAAAATTTCCATAAACACTTCCCCTGAAATAGTCTCCTTCTCTACTAAATACTTGGCCAGTTCGTCCAATTTAGGCTGATTGTCCCGCAGAATACCCGCAGCCCGCTCATGGCAGGATTTAATAATCTTCAATACTTCCGCATCAATTCTGGAGGCGGTTTCCGCTGAAACCAACAGGGAAGTGTCGCCGCCTAAGTAAGGATTGTTGACCATTTCCAAGGCCATCATGTCGAACTCCTCGCTCATGCCAAACCGGGTCACCATAGCCCGGGCCAGCTTGGTTGCTTGAATAATATCATTAGCCGCCCCTGAAGTTATGGAACCTATGGCCAGCTTTTCCGCCGCTCTCCCGCCCATAAAGGTAGAGATCTTATCCAATGCCTGCTCCTTGCTTAGAAGCACCTGCTCCGTTTCATCTATTTGCATAGTATAGCCTAAGGCCCCGGAAGTCCGGGGGACAATGGTAATCTTATGCACCGGAGCTGAGTGACTCTGCTTGGCTGCCACAATCGCGTGTCCTACCTCATGGTAAGCAATGGTCAGTTTGTCTTTCACCGACAACACCGCATTTTTTCTTTGATACCCGGCAATAACAACCTCTACCGACTCCTCCAGATCATTTTGCCATACTTCTTTTCGTCCCATTTTAACCGCCCGCAGCGCCCCTTCATTAATGATATTGGCTAAGTCAGCCCCCGAAGCCCCGGAAGTGGCCCGGGCGATTGCATTTAAATCAATGTCCCGACCCAGTTTAACCTTTTTGGCGTGGACCCGAAGGATTGCTTCCCGACCCGCTAAATCCGGCAGTTCTACTGGGATCCTCCGGTCAAATCTTCCCGGCCGAAGCAGGGCTTTGTCCAAAGTTTCGGGGCGGTTAGTGGCGGCCAGGATTACCACCCCTTTGTCGGCTTCAAAGCCATCCATTTCAGATAAAAGCTGATTTAAGGTTTGTTCCCGTTCGTCATTACCGCCCATTAATCCAGAATTACGACTTTTGCCAATAGCGTCAATCTCGTCAATAAAGATGATACACGGCGCTTTTTCCTGGGCCTGCTTAAACAGATCCCGCACCCGAGCCGCCCCCATCCCCACAAACATCTCCACAAATTCCGATCCCGAGATAGTGAAAAAAGGAACCTTCGCTTCCCCGGCTACAGCTTGAGCGAGGAGAGTTTTCCCGGTGCCGGGGGGACCAACCAACAGGGCACCCTTAGGGATTCGCGCCCCCACTTCCTTATACTTTTGCGGGTTATGCAAAAAATCCACAATTTCCTGCAGTGCCTCTTTCGCCTCATCCTGTCCGGCCACATCGGCGAATGATTTACCGGTTTGGGGTTCCACATAGACTTTGGCATTACTCTTCCCAAAGGTCATGGCATTCCCCATGCCTCCCATTTGGCCCTGCATTCGCATTGCAATCATCCGGAAAATCAGCCAAAAGATTAATAAAGGAAAAATCCACATTAAGATAAAACTAATGAACGGCGAACTCTCCTGCGGGATTACCCGTTCAAATTTTTCAACTTTGGCCGTCTGCAGCCGGTTAATCAGTTCCGGATCCTCCATGCGTCCGGTCACATAGGCGCCCTCGGTACCGTCCGGGTTAATGGCCACATAACCTATCTGATATTCCTGAATTTCTACGGTTTTAACCGTGCCCTTGGCCAGTTCCTGCAAAAAAGTGCCGTAGTCTACTTCGGTTATTTTTGCTTGAAAAAAGCGGGGGAAAACAAAAGCATTCAGCAGTAAAACAATAACTACCGCAATAATCCCATAATAGAGCAGCGAGTTCTTATCGTCTTTGCGAAATTTCATGCAGCCTTATTCCTTTCGATTATTCCTTTGGTCTAATACCAGATTACCCTAGATTTTTAAAAAAAGCATCTGTTTGTTAGACCTAAACCAATCTGTCCGAAGTCCAATCCCGAGTTTGTATCTTTAAGGCTGGCTACGGTCCATTCTGATAGTCGGTTGTAAAATAAAACCCCCGAAGCCTTGATGCTCCAGGGAAAATTTATGGCGCGCCCGGTAGGTCTCGAACCTACGACCTGCGGATTCGAAGTCCGACACTCTATCCAACTGAGCTACGGGCGCAAAAAAATTTAGTTTAATTTTAATGGGCTTTAACAAAAATACTGCTTAGCCTTTGCTTCTAAATCACCAACTGCTGACCTTTATTATCTTAATTATGAAAAGCCTAAATAAGTCCGCTATTTATTTTATCAAAGCAGCCTAGCCGGGTCAAGTCGGATCTCAAAAATGGTCAATTGCCAATAAAGGAAAAGTCCCACAGGCTGCCAAGCCAAAGCCCATACAAAATTAAATTTATTCTAAGGACGCCGATGCATGGATTCTAAGTCCGTCGCTCTATCTAACTGATTTGCCGCGGCTGGTGAGGTACGCATAAAAAGTAGGCAACAGGGAAACAAAGATGATACTTAGTATTACAATGGTCAAATTGTTTTTCACTATGGGGATATTACCGAAATAAAAACCGGCCAGGACAAAAAGCAATACCCAGATGATTCCCCCTAAGGCGTTATACCAGGCAAATTTAGATACGCTCATTTTCCCAACCCCAGCCACAAAAGGTGCAATAGTTCGGATGATGGGTACAAACCGGGATAAGAACAAGGCTTTGCCGCCATACTTTTCATAAAAGGCATGCGTTTTATCCAGGTATTCTTTTTTAATGATCTCTCTTTTACTCTGCATAATTTGCTGTCCAATCAAGCGACCAATCAGATAATTAACGGTGTTTCCCACAATAGCCGCAGTAATTAGCAAAAATACCGCCAGTTTAACCTCTAAGGCTCCGGCCGCTGCAAAAGCCCCGATTACAAAAAGCAACGAATCACCGGGCAAAAAAGGGGTGACCACTAAACCGGTTTCACAAAAAATAATCAAAAATATAATCAAATAAGTCCAGGTTCCGTAAGTTTGAATGATTTCCGCCAGATGGACATCAACGTGGAGAATAAAATCAATTAAGCCCATTACTAATTCCATAAGTTACTCCTAAACCAAATATCCTTTCCGATATCATCCGGACGGATATCAAAAAGGATATTATTTCGAACGTTTTTGCGGTTTCAAATGAATCGCCGCCTAAATAAAAAATGGGGTGGATGATGGGACTTGAACCCACGGCCCCCAGAGCCACAATCTGGTGCTCTAGCCAACTGAGCTACACCC
>CAYXHK010000237.1:0-3587 GCA_964464665.1 uncultured Syntrophomonadaceae bacterium | reverse complement strand
CAGTGGACAAATGTGATTAATTACACAAGGGGCCCGCAAGTAGAGCAAAAACTTTGTTTACACCAGGTTTTGCTTTTTTTTATTTACACTATCTTGTTTAACGTTGTTGATGGGTCAACATATGGCTTAACGGATTTATTATTAACAAATGCTGCTTGACCCTTGACGCTTACTTTTGCCCTGCGTTTCCCTCCGGCTTCATCTTTTATTAATACGGATAGTCGTAGCAGCCTTTCATCTTCCCATTGTTAGGGGAAGTCGGGAATCCTTTCTATTTCAAACGGGCTGATCCTGCTCTTGGCGATCATAAGGGTGGGCACCGGCTGAAAGAGTTTCCGGCCAAACAAGCCCCAGAGGATTCGGCACAACAAGGGGTTGTCATGGACTAAAACGGGTGTTATTCTGTAACTAGGTAAACTAAAAAAGTAACCTTGGTATACTTGCGGGTGGGGAGGGCTTAATTCTATGGCAAAGAAACAAAAAGCCGCGGTGGTTGTGGTTGGCTTGCTGATACTGGCCGGAGTTTACTGGTGGTATGCCGAGTATTATTCACGGCCAAATGACGCGTTAAGTGCATCCGGCACCATTGAGGTTACCAGTGTGGAAATAAACAGCAAGGTCTCCGGCACGATTAAAACCCTGACTCTTCAAGCCGGGGATCCGGTTACCGAAGGACAGTTAGTCGCTGAGATCTCGCGAAATGATCTGGCAGCGCAGCGGGAGCGGGATGCGATGGCCTTAATGAAAGCCGAGGCGCAGCTTAAGGACCTGCTTTCCGGGGCCCGGAAACCGGAATTGGAAGAGGCCGCTGCTAACGTAAATATCGTTAAGGTTACTTATGCCAAAGCCGAGGAGGATCTAGCCCGGCGGGAAACGCTTTATGAGGCGGGCGCTATTTCGGAGCAGGAGCTGGAGCAGTTTCAAAACAACCTGGAATTAGAAAAAAATAGGCTGCAGGCGGCTGAAGCCCGCTTGAGTCTTTTGGAAGCGGGCAGCCGGGAGCAAACGATCGCGGCCGCCAAAGCGGAAGTGCAGCGCAATAAGGCGGTGCTTCAGGCCTCAGAAACCATGCTGGAAGATCTGAAGATCTTTTCGCCGATCACTGGGAGCGTGGTCAGCAAAAATTATCATCCCGGCGAGTTTGTCCAGATGGGAGCTTCCCTGGCCACGGTCGCCGATTTAAATGATTTGTGGATCAAGGTATACATTCCCACCGATGATTTGCCGGCCGTTAAACTGGGTCAAAAGGTCGAGTTTACGGTTAGCGGGGAGTCGACGGTTTTTGAAGGCACTGTCTCGGAAATAGCGGCCAAAGGCGAGTTTACCCCTAAGTCGATCCAAACCAAGCAGGAGCGGGCCAATATCGTCTTTGGGGTTAAGATCAAAACAGACAGTCAGGCCGGAATATTAAAGCCGGGTATGCCGGCAGACGTTACTTTTCCTGAGTGAATGATATAAACAGACTTATTGGAGCGGGCAATCACAGGGAAGCCCCGGTTAATGCCGGGGAATCGCCCATATGACTTTACAGGAGAAGTTTATGAGCGGCTGCAAACGGTCCAGTTAAGGCAGGGGTATCGCCTATATAGTCTGCGGTCCGGATTTGTCTGAATAACGGAAGGCCCTGATTAATCCAGGGCCGGGCCAGGGGACGGGAGGGAAGCAGGATGATCGCAGCGGAAGCCTTATCCAAAGCTTATGGGAGCCGGTTGGCCGTAGATCAGGTGAGCCTGCGGGTTGCGGCGCAGGAGATCTTTGGCTTGGTGGGACCGGACGGAGCCGGAAAAACCACTTTGATGCGCATGATCTGCGGATTGATCACGCCCGATCAAGGCGAACTTAGGCTGATGGGCGCTTCCCTGACTCAGTTGGAGCAGGTTAAACCTAATTTAGGGTATATGCCCCAGCGTTTCAGCCTTTACGGGGATCTGACCGTTTTGGAGAACATCTTCTTTTTCGGTTCTCTGTACCGGTTGGATAAGCAAACCATCCGGCAGCGGGCGATGGAGATCCTGGAGCTGACTAATCTGGCTGAGTTTAAAGACCGCTTGGCCGATGCCCTATCCGGTGGGATGAAGCAAAAACTTGCCCTTACCTGCGCCTTGGTTACCCGACCCCGCCTTTTGGTTTTAGACGAACCGACCTACGGGGTAGACCCGGAGTTTCGCAAGGAATTTTGGAAGATCCTCTATCAGTTGAATAAACAAGGCCTGACCCTGCTGGTTTCTACCCCCTATATGGACGAAGCCGAGCTCTGCAGTCAAGTGGCCTTTATGCAGGAGGGCCGCTTAATCGCGCTTGGTCCGCCAAAGGAGCTAAAAAATCAGTACCCGCATCGTTTGCTGGCAGTGCGGGCGGAGGTTAGGGAACCGAATTTTTTTGCCGGACTGGACGGGGTCAAGGATTGTTCTTTTTATGGGGACAAATACCACCTGGCAGTAGAGGACTCAGCGCGGGGAAGAGCAACGATCGAAAGCTACCTGGCGGCAAAAAAGATCAAAGTCCGGGCCATCGAAGAGGTGGCTCCGACTATGGAAGACGTTTTTGTTTCCCTGGCGGAAAAAGAGGTGACTGTATGCGAGGCGAGATGACCCTTCCCGACTCTGAAGCGTATCTTTCCGACGCGAAGTTGTCCCATCGAGAATTTGAAGCGTCCCTTCTCGAAGCTGAAGCGGCGCTTAACAACGCGACCGTTTCCAATGCGGCCCTTACCGACGCGCCTTGCCATAACGGGCCAAGTGGCAGCGGTGGAATTGAAAGAACGCAGTACGCAATAACGACCCGGGATCTTACCCGCACTTTCGGCGATTTTACGGCGGTGGACCGGCTGACTCTGCAGATCAAACCTGGCGAGATCTGCGGATTTCTGGGACCGAACGGGGCCGGAAAATCCACGGCGATCCGGATGCTCTGCGGCATCTTGGCGCCGACTTCCGGCAGCGGCACGGTCTTAGGGTTCGACCTGCTTAAAGAAAGTGAAGACATTAAACGCCATATCGGCTATATGTCTCAGAAGTTCAGTCTGTATGAAGACTTAACAGTGGCTGAAAATCTCCAGTTCTATGCCGGGGTGTATGGGGTTCCCAAAAGAGAGCGCCGTTCGCGGATTGAGGAAATGCTGGAGCTGGCGCAGTTGACCGGACGCGAAGCGGAGTTGACCGCCAACTTGAGCGGGGGTTTAAAGCAAAGACTGGGCCTTAGCTGCGCGCTGATCAGCCGGCCAGCGCTGGTTTTTTTGGATGAGCCGACCAGCGGGGTCAGCCCTACCAGCCGGCGGGCGTTTTTTAACCTGATCCAGGAGTTGGCCAATCAGGGGGTTACCGTGATCGTTACGACGCATTTTATGGATGAAGCCGAGCGCTGCCATAAAATCATGTTTATCGCGGCTGGGAAGCTGCTGGCCTATGATACTCCGGACCGCCTGAAAAGCACGGTGCTTAAAGGGCATCTGGTGGAACTGGCGCCGTCTGAGGCGCTGTTCCTGCGCCCCTTGCACCCCTACACGCGGGCGCTGCTGGAAGCGGCCCCCGTGCCCGACCCAGGCGTTGAGCGCTATAAAAAGCCGGTCATCTACGACCCCGGGATGC
>CAYXHK010000236.1:0-3597 GCA_964464665.1 uncultured Syntrophomonadaceae bacterium | reverse complement strand
TTACTTGTTTTCGTAAATGAGAAATTTTCTACAAGCATTTTATGGCTTGAAATAATTCCCACTTAATTCTTACATAGGTTTGGCAGCCATTGCACACCACCCGCCACACTCCGCGCTCAGCACACTACCCGACGCCTGCATAACTTTCCAATGTTAACCTGAAACCAGACTGCTGCATATGTTATAGGGACAATTATCCTTAAACTGGAGAAGCTGGATGAAACAATTCAGCGGGAACTGGAGGGGTATGTGAAGCCCATGCTGGCGGAAACGGTAAATTATACGGAGAAAAAGATATGGAGGAAACAAAATGGAATTTGGATTTTTTCAGGGCCGGCTTACCCAAATTCGGGATTTGTTGACCGAAGACCCCAGCACGGCTGGCTGTTTAAAAATGATGACCTTGGTCGACGGCGACGGCAGCATTGTTAATTTCGTGGTGACTCCGGACACCTACTTTGTCGATCATGTAACGCTTAGGGTCGGGGACCAGGTAATCGGCTTTTACGATGCCAATGCCCCGGTGCCAATGATCTATCCGCCCCAGTATGAGGCGCTAGTGATGGCCCGGGTCACCCGCGGGCGAAACGTTGAAGTTGCCTTCTTTGATTCGCGATTAGTCAGCAGCGATGGCTGGCTGAAACTGAACATCGGCCCGTCTACGCGGATTCTTCTGGAAAATGATCAAGCTTTTAACGGAAACCCGGCCAACCGCAACCTGGTTGTCACCTTTGGCCCGACGACCCGAAGCATCCCGGCGCAGACCACGCCTTACGAGATCATTGTTTTGTGCTCAGCTTGTAATCTTTTTTGAATTGAGTGGTGGGCTTGACAGTGTACTTAGTTTTTCTCATTTCTTTAGGTCTGCGAACAGTTCATCCGGATCGTTGTAGCCCTTCACCGATGGGTCCTTCGCAATCCTTTCCGCTTCAAGCATCGCTGCAATCGTTATTTCGTTAGGATTATTCAGCGAGATATCAAAAGGAATCCGACCCTCACGAAGTGACTGGCGAACAAAAATGTTGAACGCAGTAGTCAGGTTCATGCCCAGTTCTCTGAATAGCGCGTCAGCCTGTTCTTTCAAGTCAGAATCCATACGGATGCTGATGTTTGTTGTACTTTTAGCCATACAATCAACTCCTTTCTTGCTGGCACTTATAGTATATGCTATTTGCACAAAAAATAGAACACATTGCACGAATAATTGATGAATTCCAATTAGAAAAATTACAATTTACTGATGCTGCGCTGCTTAGCAAAGGATTAAACCTGCCGCTAAAAAAGAGCAAAATATCCAAAAGGCACCCCTTTCGGTGCCTTTTGGATATTCTGAATCATTCTGGGAAGAGAGAGGAATGTCCCCTTCTCACCCTCATTCTTTTTACTGTTTGTTCTTTTTCGGGCTTTAAATTTAGGCCATTTCCCGGTTGGAACGTTCAACGTTCCGGTTATAATTCATCCTTGTAAGTTCATCCTTGTAAGTTCATCCATGTTAGCTTGCGGTCTGCTCCGCTGGTGCTGGTGCAGTTTGGAGGCAACCGGGGCAACCGGCTTCGCCGCCGCGTTTCATCCCCATGCCCGGGCCTCTGCCTCCATGCTTACCGCCGCCAAAGCCCATTCCACAACCGTTTTCTACTTTATTTTGGTACCGCGCTTCAATCCGTTCATTAACCGCGTCTGCCTGTTCCTGGGTGAGCACACCCATCTCTATCTTCTTTTGCACGATCTGCTTCTGGGTGTCCCGCAGCTGCTCCCATAGAGGAACCAACTGCTGCTTTTGTTCCTCCGTAAGCTGCACCGGCGCTACTCCCACGCCACGCCCATTGGGAGTAACATTGCCGGGAGTAACCGCCTCATCCGCCAGTACCACCGGCACCAGCGCAACCAGGCTAAAGATGACCAAGAGTCCCAACGCCAATTTCGATTTACTTTTAAACATTGACTTTACCTCCTTTCTTGGCTTAGTATATCCAGTCAAAACGGCAAAACTGGGTCAAAAAAATGAACAATTTGTGAACTTTGCCCTTTTCGCGCTTTCTGCTGCCCTCCTTTCATTCTGAAATCCGCCTCTATATGTTAAAATAAGGGAAGAAAGGGGTGGTATCGTTTGCCTCCAGACAAAGGCGCTATTTTACTCGTAGACGATGAGGAACGGGTAATCGAACTCTTATCCCTCTACTTAAAAAAAGAGGGTTTCTCAGTACAAACCGCTCGGGACGGGCAGGAGGCCCTGGAGAAAGCCCGCCTTTACCCGCCAGCCCTGGTGGTTTTGGATTTGATGCTGCCCAAGCTGGATGGGATTGAGGTGTGCCGCCGGCTGCGGCAGTTTTCCGCGGTGCCAGTGATTATGCTTACGGCCCGGGACGACGATCTGGATAAAATATTAGGCCTGGAAATGGGAGCCGACGACTACGTGACCAAGCCATTTAACCCCCGCGAAGTAGTCGCCCGGATCAAAGCGATCCTGCGTCGTTTAACGGTAGCCAAGCCAGAAGAACGGATTATCAGTCTGCCGGCTTTGGAGATCAATCTGCGCGATTATGAAGTCAAGCTAAAGGGAACGCCAGTGGCCTTCACCCCTAAGGAAATTGAAACCTTGTGGCTTTTGGCCAGCCATCCCGGAAGGGTATTTACCCGGGAAAACCTGCTGGAGCAGATTTGGGGCTACGATTACGTGGGCGATACCCGAACCGTGGACACCCACATAAAACGGATCCGCCATAAGCTGAGTGACCGGGACCCGCAGTCCCGCTTCCCCTGGGAATTAAAGACCGTGTGGGGAGTAGGCTACAAGTTTGAATTGTTAAACCGCGAACAAACTGAGTCATAACCATAACCATAACTATGACCATTCCTTTCTGTGAAAGGCACAACGAAATGAAACAGGGTTTTAGTTTCAAACTTATAACTATAACCTTTGACAAGCAGGCTTGCCAGTAAGGAGGGCCGGATAAGGCCGATCAGTTGAAAGATGCAGCCAAACCGTCCCACTATTCGGCAGAGTAAACCAGTAAGGTAAGGAGGAGGCTGTCCCCCAACGCCCAGCGCGCCCTTTGGGATGGCCGCAACAAAGAATTTTGAAAAACAGCCTAGCCGGCCGACTGATGCTCTCTTATATTTCCATCGTGCTGATCGCCTTTCTGCTGGTCTACACCGGTCTTTATTTTCTGCTCCGGGAGCATTTTTACCGGACCGAAGAAGCGCAGTTGCTGCAAAAGGCCGAGGAGATCGCGAGCGCGGCCAGTCGGTATTTTAATCAGGAAATCGACCTCGACACCTTAAACCGGCTGATTGCTTTTCAGCCGGGTACGCCCAACGAGCGAATCTGGCTCGTTTTTCCGGATGGACAGATGGTCGAGTATTTTTCGCGGGGTCCGGGCCGTGGCCGCAGCCTTGGCAATCCGGGCGGCCCGGGCAATACGGGGAACATGGGAAACATGGGTAACGGCAATTTGGGTAATAACAATATGGGTGGTAATGGCCATATGGGCAACCTGGTCGGGCCGCGGGTGCGCTTTCCCCAGGCTGAGGAACTCAGCCCTTTGTGGGAAGGAAAAACCCTGGTTCAGCGCCGCTTAAAACCGCCCTATCCAGGGG
>CAYXHK010000235.1:0-3613 GCA_964464665.1 uncultured Syntrophomonadaceae bacterium | reverse complement strand
TCCTAGTGTGCGAATTGGTTGGAGGGGGATGTAAGATGCCCTTAGAAAAACTAAAGGCTGCGCGTAAGAGAACGATTGGGACTAAACAAACCCAAAAAGCCGTGGAGAAAGATACGGTTAAACAAGTATACATCGCTTTGGATGCAGAGACGCAAGTAACCAAAACTTTGGAAAACCTCTGCAAAGAAAAAGAAATTGATATAATCTATATCGAGACTATGGAAATCTTGGGGAAATCCTGCGGCATTGACGTAGGTTCTGCCTCGGCAGCAATTTTAGCGGAATAAGATTGGATCAAAAATTAGCTTTAAACTATAACCAATAAACTGACGCTGTGGAAGGAGGTGCAATTTACTTGCCGACTATCAATCAATTGATCCGCCAAGGGAGAGAAGATCTGGTTAAGAAGTCGAATGCTCCGGCCTTGAAAGAATGTCCTCAAAAGCGCGGAGTATGTACTCGCGTCTACACCACCACTCCTAAAAAACCAAACTCGGCCCTGCGTAAGGTAGCCCGGGTTCGTTTGACCAACGGAATCGAAGTTACTTCCTATATTCCGGGCATTGGTCACAACCTTCAGGAGCACTCCGTGGTTTTGGTCCGAGGAGGCAGGGTTAAGGATATCCCCGGGGTAAGGTATCACATAGTGCGGGGATCGCTAGATTCCTCCGGAGTACAAAACCGTGGGCAGGCGCGTTCTAAATATGGAGCGAAGCGTCCGAAAAAGGGTGCGGTTAAAGGCACTGCCAAAAAATAAATCCGCAGTTTTGTTTTAAGCAGCAGGGTGGCCATTTAAAGGGGGGAAAAGAATGCCAAGGAAAGGTCCGGTAACCAAGCGCGAACTCCTTCCGGATCCCATTTATCGGAGTACGCTGGTAACTAAATTTATCAATCAGTTAATGTGGGACGGTAAACGCAGCACAGCTGAAACGATTTTTTACGATGCCTGTGAAATGATTCAAGAAAAGACGAATAAAAACCCATTGGAAGTCTTTGAACAGGCTTTAAAAAACGTAATGCCGATGTTAGAGGTTAAAGCCCGGCGCGTTGGTGGCGCCAACTATCAAGTCCCGATCGAAGTCCGGGCAGATCGCCGGCAAGCGCTGGCAATCCGCTGGTTGGTTAACTATACCCGTAAACGGGGCGAAAAAGACATGGTGAAAAAATTAGCGGGAGAACTAATGGATGCCGCTAATAACACCGGGGCTTCCGTTAAGAAACGGGAAGACACGCACAAAATGGCTGAAGCAAATAAAGCTTTTGCTCACTATCGGTGGTAAGCTATACAGCGAAGGCGATTTAGGCGTTTAAATCTCAGGGGAAGGAGGGAATAGTGATGCAGAAACCAGAGAATGCCGAAATGAAGAGCATCCGAAACATCGGGATCATGGCGCACATTGACGCGGGTAAGACAACTACTACGGAACGAATCTTGTTTTATAGTGGCCGACTGCGCCGAATGGGCGAAGTTGACAGCGGTTCCGCAACTATGGACTGGATGCCTCAAGAACAAGAGCGCGGTATCACTATTACTTCCGCCGCTACTACCTGCTTTTGGCAAGATCATCGGATTAACATTATCGACACTCCCGGGCACGTGGACTTTACGATGGAAGTGGAGCGTTCTCTGCGCATCCTAGACGGAGCGGTCGCGATATTTTGCGCGGTTGCCGGGGTGCAGCCTCAATCGGAAACGGTATGGAGGCAGGCGGACCGCTATGGAGTCCCGCGAATTGCCTACGTCAATAAAATGGACCGGGTAGGTGCCGATTTTGACCGAGCCTTGAAAATGATCCGCGAGCGACTGGGTGCAAATCCGGTGCCCGTACAACTGCCGATTGGAGCTGAGGACTCTTTTCGGGGGATGATCGATTTAGTGCTGAATAAAGCGATCATCTTCCAAGATGACGACGAACTGGGCGTATATCCAGAAGTCGTGGAGATTCCAGAGGAACTGCGGGAGCTGGCGGGTAAATATCGCGAGCGCTTGTTAGAAGCAGTGGCGGAAACTGAAGAAGATTTAATGCTTAAATACTTAGAGGGGGAAACCCTTACCATTGAGGAGATAAAAAGAGGGCTGCGCAAGGCAACCATAGCGGTTAAGTTCATTCCAGTTTTATGCGGATCATCATTTCGAAATCGGGGAGTTCAGCGACTGCTGGATGCCGTGGTTGACTATTTGCCATCTCCCCTAGATGTTCCGGCTATCTTAGGGGTGAAAAAAGATACGGGTGAAGAGTTAAGCATAACCGCTGCGCCGGAAGAGCCCTTTGCCGCTCTGGCGTTCAAGATCGCCATTGATCCCTATGTAGGAAAACTCACTTATTTTAGGGTTTATTCCGGTCGACTTAAGTCGGGGTCATATGTGCTAAACTCCGCTAAGGAACGCAAAGAGCGGATTGGCCGCTTATTACAGATGCATGCCAATACTCGGGTAGAAGTAAACGAAGCCAGTACCGGGGAAATTTTGGCCGCGGTTGGACTGCGCGATACTTTTACCGGCGATACGCTGTGTGACGAGAACCGGCCGGTCATCCTGGAATCCATGAGTTTTCCGGAACCGGTAATCGATGTAGCGATTGAGCCCAGGAGTAAAGCGGATCAGGATAAATTAGCGGTCGCTTTACAGAAACTGGGGGAAGAGGATCCTACCTTTAAGACCTCAGTCGATACGGAAACCGGGCAAATTATCATCTCCGGAATGGGTGAATTGCATCTGGAGATTATCGCCGATCGTCTGCTGCGGGAATTTAAGGTTAATGCGGACGTGGGGAAACCCCAGGTTTCCTACAAAGAAACCCTTAATAACCGGGTGCGGGCGGAAGGAAAATTTATTAAGCAGACCGGTGGCAGAGGGCAGTATGGTCACGTTTGGCTGGAACTTGAACCTCGAGAACAAGGCAAGGGGTTCGAATTCATTAATCAAATCGTGTCCGGGGCGGTGCCAAAAGAGTTTATTCCAGCAGTTGAAGCCGGAATCCGGGAAGCCATGGAATGCGGCGTTTTGGCCGGTTACCCGGTGGTAGACATCCGTGCAACCTTGTGCGATGGGTCTTTCCATGAAGTAGATTCCTCGGAAATTGCTTTTAAGATGGCGGGATCCATGGCGTTGCGCGCCGGAATGTCCAAGGGCAGTGCGGTTCTGCTCGAACCCATAATGAAGCTGGAAGTTCTGGCTCCAGAAGAATATATTGGTGATATTATTGGGGATTTAAATGCCCGACGCGGTCGGGTACAGGGAATTGAGCATCAAGGTAGCTTACAGGTGGTACAAGGTTACGTACCGCTGGCTGAAATGTTTGGATATGCTACCAATCTGCGTTCTAATACCCAGGGCCGGGGGAATCACAGTATGCAATTTTCGCATTTTGAAGTGGTACCAAATCACGTCAGCGAAAAAATAATTGCCCGGCGCTATGGTTTAGGATAAAAATATACCTAATTTCCTCAGTGAAAGGAAGGATAAACCAAATGGCAAAGAAAAAATTTGAAAGAAACAAACCTCACGTAAATGTAGGTACTATCGGTCACGTGGATCATGGCAAAACCACCTTGACCGCGGCGATCACTATCTGCCTTTCTAAGGTGGGCGGTGCCATAGCTACCGGTTATG
>CAYXHK010000234.1:0-3641 GCA_964464665.1 uncultured Syntrophomonadaceae bacterium | reverse complement strand
AACTGCCCGATCCAAGCTTAGATGCGACTATTTAAATCAAGGTGTCAGATGCTTTTGGCTTTGAAACAGTCTATCTTTAGTCTCAAGGCATTCGCCTTGTCTAAGGTTTAGATGCGACTATTTCAATTTTCAATAAAGGTTAGGAAGGGGCAAAGTGTTGTTTAACGCATTTTTTTCTAAAGATTTGGGGATAGATTTGGGTACCGCGAATACCCTGGTACACTTAAGAGGAAAAGGGATTGTGCTGCGCGAACCATCCGTAGTCGCCATTCAGCGGGACACCGGACAGGTTTTGTCGGTTGGAGAAGAAGCTAAAGAAATGATTGGCCGAACCCCCGGCAATATTATTGCGATTCGTCCGATGAAGGATGGGGTAATTGCGGATTTTGACACAACCCAAGCCATGCTGCGCCATTTTATAACCAAGGTCTTAAAGCGACACAGCTTTTTGACCAGACCTCGGGTAATTGTCAGTGTACCCTCCGGGGTGACCGCGGTAGAAGAACGGGCGGTTAGAGAAGCAGCGCTGCAGGCCGGGGCCAAAGAGGCCTATTTGATCGAGGAACCGATGGCTGCGGCAATTGGCGCCGGTCTTCCCGTACACGAGCCCACCGGGAATATGATCGTCGATATTGGCGGCGGAACTACTGAGGTCGCCGTAATTTCCCTGGGGGGCATTGTGAACAGCCGCTCCATCCGCGTGGGTGGGGATGAGATGGACGACGCGATTATTCAGCATTTGAAAAAATACTATAACTTGTTGATTGGGGAGCGTACGGCTGAGGAAATCAAGATTAGTATCGGTTCCGCTATTTGGGATGGTGAACCAAGCCGATCAAATGTACGCGGCCGGGATCTGTTAACCGGGTTACCGAAAACCGTCCAGGTAACTTCTGAAGAGATCCAGAAGTCGTTAGCCGATCCGGTTAACCAGATTATCGATGGGATTAAGATCTGCCTGGAAAGAACTCCGCCAGAATTGGCTTCGGATATCATTGACCGGGGCATAGTCATGGCCGGGGGCGGATCTCTGTTGCAGCGGCTGGATACTTTAGTGAGCCGGGAAACGGGAATGCCAGTGTATATTGCCGAAGAAGCTCTATCCGCAGTGGCCTTAGGGACCGGCCGGGTTTTGGAAAATATCGAGGTTTTGAAGCGAGTGCTGATTACTCCGCGGAAGTTTTCCTAAGAGAGGTGGATAAAGCATGCCTCGGTGGCTTTCTCGCTCCTTCCTGGCAGCAGTAGTTGCTATATTGGTTATTGTGTTTTTAATGCGGGTAACTGCTTCGGAAAGAGACCAGCTCAGCGGATTGGAAAGAATAATCCGGGATGGTCTAACGCCAATTCAAAACGGTTTTACTACTATGCTAAAGGGAACTCAGGATTTTGTCAGCCACTTTGCTGAGATTGACGATCTGCTGACCGCAAATGAAGAACTGCGTCAGGAGAGGGGAGCCTTATTATTCGAGAATAACCAGCTGCGTGAGGATCAGCTGGAGGTGCAGCGTCTAAGAGTAATGCTTGATTTTGAACAAGCCAACCCACAGTACGAGTTGATTGGGGCCACGGTAATCGCGCGGGGGCCAAGCAATTGGTACAGCACTTTAATTTTGAACCGGGGAACCACGGCCGGGGTTGCGAAAAATATGGTGGTGATCGTCCCCGAAGGACTGATCGGCCGAGTGGTGGCGGTAAGTAAAGAAACAGCGGAAGTCTTGCTGATCACTGACCGGGAAGGCCCAGCCGGGGCGGTTGTTCTATTTCAGGAAAATCGGATTCCCGGGGTAGTGGAAGGGATCGGTGACGGTTCGGATGCCTTGATGATAAAGCACATTCCCTATGATGCCCCGGTAGAAGTCGGTCAGCATGTAGTCACCTCCGGCTTAGGGGAATTTTTTCCGAAAGGAATTCGAATTGGAACCGTGCAAAGTATCGATTCGGAAGCGGAACCGAGTGGTTTGCAAAAATCGGCGATTATTAAACCGGCCGTAGATTTTAATCGTCTGGAAGAGGTCTTTATTATTAAAAAAGGCGCGCCGCTGGATTATTAATTAAGCTAATGAATAATTGACTTTAACCTAAACCTGAACTGGGTACCGAATGGGAAAGTAAGGAGACAGTATGCGTCGCACAGGGATATTAGCTTTAGTTTTCTTAGGCAGTTTAATTATTCAGTCGACTTTCATCAGTGTCTTACCGCTAAAGATTAAACCGGATTTGGTTTTGGTAATGGTCATTTTATATGCCTTGCTCAATGGAGCCCCGGGGGGGCTCTTTGCGGGAGCCTTTATGGGACTGCTCCAAGATCTGCTTAGAGGCCGTTTGTTCGGAATGAATTTATTGGCGCTGGCGCTTACCGCTTGGATGGTAGGCTGGCTGGAAAACAAAATTTATAAAGAAAATTTATTAGTGCCGATAGTAGTGGTTTTTATAACGAGTTTACTGCATGGTCTCTTAATGATGTGTTTCGGATGGATTGCCGGTTTAAACAATCCCTGGCAAACCGGGATGCAAATCGCCCTTTATGAGGCCTTATTTAATATTTTCTTAGTCCCGCCTATCTATGGAAAATTCCTAATCTCCACAAAACGTGGATTGCTACGAGCTGAATAATTGTGGCGTTTGTTGAGTAATCGCGATCTAAGGTGAGGGTGATTATATTGACGACCAAAAAGACAGAGAGCCGGCTGCGTACGTACTGGTTCATTGTGATTGCTATTTTTGCAGTGATTCTGGTACGCTTATTTATGTTGCAGGTGGTACAAACGCATGCTTATCGTACCCAATCTGAAGAAAACAGTGTGCGGATCATCCCGATTGGGGCTCCCCGGGGAGAGATTCTGGACCGCAACGGGGTAGTCTTAGCCAAAAACAAGCAGGTTTTTTCGGTTACCTTAACCCAAAACAGCAATAAGAGTTCTGCAGAAGTTATTCAACGCTTGGTCGAGATTCTTGGTTCAACTTATCCGGAAATAAACGAGGAGTATATACAAGCTCAAATTAACAAATACCAGGGACGCCGCTACGAACCAATTTTAATCAAGCGGGATATTGACATGATCATGCTTACCCGTTTGGAGGAAAAACGTCAGGAACTGCCGGGTGTATCGATTGAAGTTGAACCGATCCGCGATTACCCTTTAGATCCGGAGGGCGGACATCCTTTAGCCGGGCATATTCTGGGTTTTGTCCGGGAAATAAATGCCGACGAAATCGCGGAATGGAATCGAAACACCGAAGAAGGCCGGTACTACCAGTCGGGTGATTTGATCGGCAAAAGCGGGCTGGAAAAGTCTTATGAAAGCCACCTGCGGGGGATAGACGGCGCACGTCAGGTGGAAGTAAACGCTTATAACCGGGAGGTTTCAAAGATGATGACCATCCCGGCTACCCCGGGCAACAGTATTGTTTTGACCTTGGATGCCAAACTGCAGCAGGTTATGGAGTCCAGTATGGACGAAACCTTGGCCAGTTTACAGGCTAAGGGTAATGTTAAAGCCAAAGCGGGAGCGGCGGTGGCGATTGACGTTAAGACTGGAGCCATTCTGGCCATGGTCAGTCGGCCGTTTTTGGATCCCAATGATTTTATCGGCACCATGTCCCAAGATTTGGCGAATTTCTATTATTCTACGCAGCCGGCA
>CAYXHK010000233.1:0-3681 GCA_964464665.1 uncultured Syntrophomonadaceae bacterium | reverse complement strand
TCGCGCCGGTCGGCGTAATCTTCCCGATTCATCAAAGCGTAGGTAATATTCTTTCCTTCTTCAACCCCCGGCTGATCAAACGGATTTATGTTCCAGAGTTTCGCGGAGAAAACGACCAAGGCTTGGTAGAAATAGAATAAAGCGCCCAAGCATTCGGGAGAGAGATCCCGCAGCGTCAGCAGATAACAAGGATTGCCGGCCCGGACGAGACTCATTTCCGTGGAGAGTTGCTCAATGCTCAGCTGTTCGTTCAGCGTATGCCCGGCAAAGTAGGCGTATTCTTTTTCGGTGGAGAATAAACTAGGAATAACCAGGTTTTTCGGCCACTCGTTGATCTTGATGAAACCGAAAAGCTTATCCAAAGGGCCTTCCTTAAAGAGTTGGAGCAGCGAGTGCTGGTCTGTCGCGCCGGTGCAGGTCAGCGGGGTAGTCCCCGTATGTACGGTCTCCCCGGTCAACGAGTACTTTTTGCCCAGGCTTTCCCCCCACAACTGCATAAACCATAAGCCGAATTCAGTCAGGAGACTGCTGTAGTTAAACAGGACGTGGATGGCTTTGCCCCGGGCCGCCAGTTCGAAGTTGCAGACCCCCAGCGCGAACAAAGCGTTTTGGGCCAAGGGCTCCCGCAGGATGGATTGGTGCATCTGCTCAGCTCCAGTCAATAATTGCGTCGAGTCGATGCCGGCCAACTCCGCCGGCAGAAGCCCTACGGTAGACAAGACCGAGTAGCGGCCGCCCAGGTTGGGCGGAATGGACAGCAGGGTGCAGCCCAGATTTTTGGCGATGCGGTTGATGCCGTTGTCCTTGGGGTCGCACATGAACACCAGATCCCGGTCGTCCCCGCCCGCTTCCTTATACTTTTGGTAGAAATACATAAAGTTGGCTGCGGTTTCCGGCGTGGAACCGGATTTGCTGGCGTAAATGATGGCGGTCTTTTTCAGGTCGAGCAGTTCTTCCAGTTTGCTCACCAAGGCCGGATCGAGGTTATCCAAAACAAAGATCCGGGGCCGGCCGGCGCGCTCTTCCAAGTTATAATAAGGGCCTTTCAGGAATTGCAGGATGGCCTTGGCGCCCAAAGCGGAACCACCGATCCCGATAAGCAGAATGTTTTCATATTTAGCCTGCAAGTTTTTCGCGATCGTTTTCAGCTGCAAAGTGAGGTCCGCGGCGTAAAAGGGCAGGGTTATCGAGTATTCCCCGGCCTGCAGATCGGTTTGAAAGTCGTTAAAAGTGGTGGCATGTATGAGCAGCATTTCCTTAAATTCCAGGGCCGAGATGCGGTTTTGGCCGGGCTCTTTGCTCAGCAGGTGCCCGATATCCAGGGTCAGCAGTTCTTGCATATGCTCACGCTCACTTCCTTTTATTATCATTAATTATTTAATTATTTTTCCGCGGTTAAGGCTGCCGCTGCCATTTTCGTTAAACGAATGGGCTGGCTGCGCAATGGTTAGCCTGAATGTAAACGTTCGTCCAAAGGCCAGCCTGGATACCCGTCGAAATGTACGCATAAAGGTCAAGCCTTGATGTCCAGTGATAGAGACAGACCCGTCCGTCGGAAGGTCGAATCGTCGACCATCGAACCATCGATCCGTCCGAACCGTCGAAAGATCCGCTGAACCCGTTTCGCAAAAAGTTCTAGATAGCTTATGGTGTAGCTAGTATACCCATATAAGGCATTTTCTTTTGCAGTTTGATTTCGCGATGTATTGTAGGCAATCCTGCTAATATGGAAAAACTTTCTGATTCTTTCTGACTGGTAAATTGTAATTAAAACTTATTTTAAAACCGAGTCCCAATTTTTTTACAAATAGTTGTTTTCTGGTATGATATTTGCAAGAAATCTTAGGGTGGAAGCAGGAACTTGATGCTGTCTAGCGAATTCTTTAGAAGGGTATAAAGGAATGGGATGGGGATGATTGTAAGGTGGTAGGCAAGCAAGAAATGCGCATGGTTATCATAACTGGGTTATCCGGCGCGGGGAAAAGCCAGGTGGCTAACTGTCTGGAAGATATGGGTTTCTACTGCATCGATAATCTCCCGCCCAGTCTGCTGCCTAAGTTTGCCGAGCTGTGTGTTCAGTCGGAAGGAAAGATCTCCAAGGTGGGTCTGGTAATCGATATCCGGGGCGGCCGGTTTTTTGATTCGCTGTTTGAAGCCCTGGATAGTCTGGATCAGCAGGGGATCTACTACGAAATACTGTTTTTGGAGGCCGTGGATGAGATCCTGATCCGGCGGTTCAAGGAATCGCGACGCCGGCATCCCCTTTCGCCGCTGGGCCGGGTCTTGGAGGGGATTACGCTGGAACGGCAGCGGATGGAGGAGCTGAGAGGCCGGGCCAATAAGATTATCGATACCTCCAACTTAAAGGTTAATGAACTGAAAGACCAGATCAACGAGCTTTACGGTTCCGTCTCGATGGGCAGCCAGCTGACTATAAGCGTCACCTCGTTTGGCTATAAGTTCGGATTGCCGATAGACGCGGATTTGGTGATGGATGTGCGGTTTTTGCCCAATCCCTATTATATAGAAGAAATGCAGGAGCAGACCGGCCTGGACGATTCGGTTAAAGAATTCGTGCTAGAACAAGAGATGACTGGCCAGTTTTTGCAGCAGTATACACAATTGCTGAAATTTCTGATTCCTAACTATATTAAAGAGGGGAAGACCCACTTGGGGATTGCGATCGGTTGTACCGGCGGACAGCATCGTTCCGTGGTCTTAGCGGCGGAAATTGGGGCCGCGCTTATGGAAATGGGGCATCAGGCGCTGATCAAACACCGAGATTTGCCCAAATATATTTAGGTGTCAGATAGGCTAGGTATATAGGCGTCAAATATTTAGGATCAGACAGGTCAAATATTTAGGAATCAGATATTGAATCAAATATTTAGGAGTAAAAAATGAGATTATTCAAATGGCTTTATCCCGGTTTACGGGTTAAACGATGGTTTTTAATCTCTTTTGTCGGGATCATCTTTATTGGGTTCGGGGCCGCGGTGGCTAGCGGCCACTGGTTTTTGCTGCGGTTTGAACTCGCCCTGCGGCAAGTTGTTTTTAACTTGACCGGCTTGGATATGCCCCTTTTAGGGGGCGCTTTGTTTGTGATTTTGGGCATCGTCTTAACCGTGATCGGATTTCAGCAGTTGTTCAAGACGGTGATGAAAGCCTTGCTGCCCAGTGCGGATGGGGAATTAGTGGATGTTTTGTATCAGCAGAGGTTCTTGAAAAATGGGCCGCGAATCGTGGTGCTGGGCGGCGGAACCGGGCTTTCGGTACTGCTTAGAGGCTTGAAGGAATACACTAGTAATCTCACGGCAATCGTGACGGTAACGGATGACGGGGGCAGTTCGGGCCGGCTGCGCGCTGAGCTTGGGGTGCTTCCTCCGGGGGATATCCGCAGCTGCTTGGTGGCGCTCGCGGACAAAGAAACTTTAATGGATGAGGTTTTTGCGTATCGGTTTAAACAAGGTCAAGGCCTGGCTGGGCATTCGCTAGGCAATCTGTTGCTGGTGGCTACGTCGGAGATGGCCGGCGGTTTTGTCCAGTCGATTCAGGAGGTAAGTAAGATTTTAGCGATTCGGGGGCAGGTGCTGCCGGCTACCCTTTCGCAGGAAGTGCTTTGCGCTGAACTGCTCGACGGTGAAATCGTGGAAGGGGAAACGGAGATTACCAGGCGCGGTG
>CAYXHK010000232.1:0-3714 GCA_964464665.1 uncultured Syntrophomonadaceae bacterium | reverse complement strand
GATATTGAATCGGGCAACCGATTTAATTATAAGAAGATGTGGTTGTTTGACATTTTCTTGTAATAAAGCTCGTCACAACCGGTGGGCTTTAAAAAAAGGGGGGTGATATTTGAAAAACAAAGGGCCTGCTTAAGCTGAGGCGGAAGGATGGCTAGTCAGTTATTTTCATTGTACCCCACCCGATTAATTTATGCGATGTTTATATTTTCCTAAACATGCATTGCAATACTTTTTTTTTACTATATATATTCGGTCTTTCTCAGGGGTGCTTCTGAAGAAGTGATTAGGTTCCGAAGACTTTGCTTAGTAGGTTAGGTTAGCGGCTGGGTAGTTATCCCTAGGTTTACTTTTATCCATTTTTTCTTTCCACAATTTTTCGGCTTTTTATGTTTAGGCTAGTATTCATATTTTCGATTTACTCATAGTCATAATTATCCCATGTTTTTCACTTTTCCTTTTTGTTTCTATTAAATTTATATTTCTAAAGGAGGCGTTTGGTAAATGGCAGATCATGCGGAACATACTTTTGCAAATCCGGGTCCTGCGGGGTTAATCGCCTTAGCCATGGCTTGTTGGGCATTTTGGGCAATGTACACGGGACGAGTAACTGGTGACGCAGCTCCGGCCTTAGCCGCTTGGATGGTCGGCGGCGGATTGGTTCAGTATGCAGTAGGCTGGATAGAATTAAGAAACGGCGAAATTCGGGGCGGCAACGTATTCCTGTTCTTCGGTGCATTCTTCATGTTTGTAACCGCGCTCAGTTTGATAACCAAATGGCTTTGCGCTAAAAATGGTTTAACCGTAGATGCTCGGATTGAAGGTTACTGCTGGATGGCTTGTGCAATCGGTTTAATCCTACTTACCCCACTTTATGCATACAAAACTACCAGCATCATGTTCTTAGTGGTTGTAATCGTAGATGTTTGCTTAGTTATCATTGCTTTGATGGATATGGCGGCGATTCCGAAGGCTGTTTACGCACCGCCGACCGGCTGGGCGCTCTTCGTGGTAGGCTGCCTGGGTCTGTATGTAGCAGGAGCATTGGCTTGTAACACCCACTTCGGTAAAACGATTTTCCCACTGCCGGGTGCGATCATTAAATAATTTAATCGAGATTACGCGATTAAATTGAACTGGAAATTGAGGAATTGATTTATCCCATGTAATCAAGATTCCGAATAACCGGAAAACCGGTGGTCTAAGGCTAAGACCACCGGTTTTCTATGTGCGCCACGCATGGGTGCAGTCTAACGGGTGGAAGCCCCGAGTGCGGGTTGAAGCGGCGCCGTTATTGCCGAATTCAAAAAAAACATATCCGGAAAGTCCCGAGTGCGGGTTGAAGCGGCGTAAGAATACTACGCAAGAATGGTGGCGGATCTGATCCATCATTTCTTTCTCCAGTTTAAGCTGGTGCCGGGGGAGATGGGAGATTTAGCGTAAGCCGATGCAGATATCATGCCGACGAATAAAAAAGATATAAAAGGCTGACGGAGACAAAAAAACAACCTAGCGTCTGCTGGGTTGTTAAACTTTATGGAATAGGGTGCAATCCACTCTGCCTTATGATAGAGATCCTCTGACCTAACCATATATACCAAACTGGATTTAACCTTTCCTTTATCCCTATTAACCAAATGGAACTATACTAGTCTACCTACCGGAGCGGGTTAGCAATCTATAGCAACTCGAGTCTCTTGGAATCCAGACTGACTTCATCTAATTTGAGCAGAGTGGATTGCATCTTTATATTAGCACATAGAAAGGATTAAAGCAAGAGATGAGAAAGATTATATTATGGAGAAAATTCCAATAATATAGAGAAACGTAAATAAGGACCGGCCTTTTTGGTTAGATCGGTTGACTTTAAAACTAAGCTGGCCCAAATAAATAAATGCCAAAACATAAGCGGCACAGCTTATAAATGGAGAAACAATAAACCGGCGCGGTTTATATAAAACAATAAGCCGGCAATCAGTGGTATAATTAAGCAACTTAAACCAGAAACGCAAACCAAACTACAACCAGTAAAACTTAAATCAAAGAAACGCAAACCTTGGAAAAACTAAAACTAATGAAAACAAAACCGGTGATTAAAAAATGACAGGCGGAGAATATAGTAAGATGGGTAAAAGTCTAGTCTTAGCGGAAAAACCTTCGGTAGGCCGGGAAATCGCTAAAATCCTGAATTGTCGCGAAAAGGGCAATGGGTGCTTGATCGGCTCGAAGTACATTGTGTCCTGGGCACTGGGACATTTGGTAACCCTGGCGGATCCGGAAAAGTACGATACCAAGTATAAAACCTGGAAAATAGAAGACCTCCCGATGCTCCCCCCGAAAATGGAACTAGTGGTGATTAAAGAGACCGCTAAACAGTATACCGCGGTAAAAAACCTCATGCAAAGATCTGATCTGGACGAATTGATCATTGCCACGGACGCGGGGCGCGAAGGGGAACTAGTGGCGCGGTGGATTATTCAAAAAGCGGGCTGGCGCAAACCGATCAAGCGTTTATGGATATCTTCGCAAACCGACAAAGCGATCAAAGAAGGGTTCAGCCGTTTAAAACCGGGACGGGAGTACGAAAATTTATGGGTGTCAGCGGAATGCCGCGCCCAAGCGGATTGGCTGGTGGGGCTTAACGTGACCCGGGCTTTAACCTGCAAGTACAACGCCCAACTTTCCGCTGGCCGGGTGCAGACCCCCACCCTGGCGCTGGTTGTGGAACGGGAAAAGGAAATAAGCTCTTTTGTCCCTAAAGACTACTGGACGCTTAATATTTTTACACCGGGATTTTCTCTGCGTTGGCAGGATAAGAACACCGGACAGACCCGAATCTTTGATAAAAACCGGGCGGAGGCCCTGGCGGACAAAGTCAGCGGGCAGACCACGGAAATTTTAGAAGTGAAAAAAGAACTGAAAAAAGATTACCCGCCCCTGGCCTACGATCTGACGGAACTGCAGCGGGACGCCAACCGTAAATACGGTTTTTCAGCGAAAACCACTTCGGCCATTATGCAGCAGCTTTACGAAAATCATAAACTGGTGACTTACCCCCGTACTGATTCGCGTCATCTCAGCGAGGATATCGTCCCGACTCTGCCAGAACGGCTGCGCACCATTGCGGTCGGTCCCTACGCGGAATTTGCCGGTTCCCTTTTAAAGAGTAAGCTCAACATTACCAAGCGGCTGGTGGATAATGCCAAAGTGACGGACCATCACGCGATCATCCCTACGGAGCAGCCGGTCCAGCTGGCTAAACTGACCAGGGATGAAGCAAAGATCTACGATCTGATCGTCAAAAGATTCCTGGCTGTGCTTTCCCCGGCCTTTGAATATGAGCAGACTACGGTTAAGGCTACTGTCAAGGGAGAGGTTTTTACGGCCAAAGGAAAAATAGTCAAAGCCAAAGGCTGGCAGCAGGTATACGCCGGTACCGTTGCCCTGGACGATGAGGAAGCCGATGCCGAGGCGGAAGCGGAAATGGAAGCGGGGCCAAGCCAGCTCCTTCCAGAAATCCGGCGCCGGGAAACCTATAAAATCAACTCCGTGAAGGTTGGGGCGGGAAAAACCAAGCCCCCGGCCCGGTATACGGAAGCCACTCTGCTTTCGGCCATGGAGCACCCTGGGAAGATGATAGCCAACCAGCGGTTGCGGGAGGTTTTGGAAAGCAGCCACGGCTTGGGTACCCCGGCTACCCGGGCGGAAATTATAGAG
>CAYXHK010000231.1:0-3731 GCA_964464665.1 uncultured Syntrophomonadaceae bacterium | reverse complement strand
AGCCGGTGCCCACCCTTATGATCGCCAAGAGCAGGATCAGCCCGTTTGAAATAGGAAGGATTCTCGGCAATCCCCTAACAATGGGGAGATGAAAGGCGGCTACGACTATCCGTATTAAAAAAGATGAGAAGCCGGAGGGAAACGCAGGTCAAAGGTAAGCTTCAAGGGTCAAGCAGCATTTGTCAATAATCAATCCGTTAAGCCGTTAAGCCATATGTTGATCCAATCAACAACGTTAAACAACTAGTATAAAATAACAAAGCAAAAACCCGGTGTAAACTAAGTTTTTGCTCTACTTGCGAGTCCCTTGTATAATTAATCACATTTGTCCACTGAGTGGACAAAAAAAGAAGACAAACAAAGACAAAGGCAGACAAGGGGAGACAAAAGGGGGACAGTTCTCGCCCTAAGTATGTCAAAATTTCTCCTAACTCCCTAACTTAAAAGCTCCCGGTAGAGTTTGGCGTAAGCAGCCCACTCGTTTTCCACAGCAAACTGTTTTTGCACCAGCTTTTGCGCCGCCGCGCCCATGTTTTTCCTTAAAACAGGATCTTCAAGCAAAATCCGGGCTCCCCGGATCAGATCCGCTTCATCACGTACATAAAAGCCTTCCACCCCGTCCGTAATCAGGTTCAGATTGCCCGGAACGGCCGTCATTAACGCGGGTTTGGCTAAACTCATAGCCTCCAAGGCACCCTGAGGCTGTCCTTCTGAATCCGAGGTGTTTAAAACGATATCACCCAGGGCCAAAATGCCCGGCATGGACTGATGGGGCATTTCGCCTAGGTAAGTCAACCAAGGGAGCGACTGAACCCTGTTTTGAATCTGCTCTGCGTACGCCGGGTCAATAACCGCGCCGATTATGACTAAGCGTAAGGCGGGAAATTCCGGATGCACCTTTTCTAAGGCGTTGATTGCCAGCTCCAAGTTTTTCACCGGTCTTAAGCCGCTGGGCAGCAGAAATACCACCTCATCCCCGCGAAGATCCAATTCGCTTCGGGTATACGGCTGTTTCCCTTCCAGGTAAACCCCTTGGGGAATGGTCACCAATTTTTCCGCCAGACCCGGCGCGGCCTCCGCCACGAACTGCCCCAGATCCGGGTTAAAGACAATTATTTTTTGGGCTGCGGCCAAAGCCTGTATTACTACCGGCCGTTGCGGCCCTTTTAAGTCTATATTCAGGTCCGTGCCGGTAGTCGTGAGCAGCAAAGGCAATTCCTTAAGACCAGGAATTTTCTCAAGGGTCTGGCCAAAATATAAGCCGTGGAAACCATGGATCAGCGCGTATCGCCGCGCTGAAACCGCTTCTTCGAGACGGCTTAGCCACCCTGGTTGTTCCATGGCTAATACTTCAATCGAAAAGCCTTGCTCCAAGAGGCCTTTTTTTATTCTGGCCACCGTCCGGCTGTTGCCCCTCTGCATTTGATAAAAAGGGGTAAACATTAAAACTGTTTTGGTTTTTAGACGATCTTGGCTATATTTAACACTTGAAAACATTCGCAATAATTTCCTTTGCCGGTCATTATCCCGCGGTAGCGGTTCAACCCTTTTATGGCCTCAGCGTAATCAACTGCTTTGAGCTGAGACTGATGCTGCTGCAAAGCCATAAGCTTCAGGTCGATAAACTCGGTGATATCTTCGGTATAAGCAACCGTGGACAGGGGATTCCAGATCTCATAACCTAAAAGGTTCTCCGCGGACCAGGGTTCCCCGTAGCATTCCTGAAACCAAGGCCCTCCGGCCCGGCGACAAGCTTCCAGCACCAATTCATGCGTTATTTGGTGGTCCCTGGTCTGCTCCTGGGCGTGCGGCAGATAGACCAAATTGGGCCGAAACTTACGAATCAGGTTAACCAGGAGCACCAGGTTTTCGGCAGAGTACGGCAAGTACCCGTCCGGGTTGTTTAAAAAAATGAGATCCAACTCGGCAAGGCCTAAGACTGCCGCCGCCTTTACCGCTTCTTTTCTTCTCAGCTTAGCCAATTCCGGCTTCGGACAGGTTAAACTGCCGGCCTCGCCGGCCGTCATATACACCACCCTCACCCGGTGCCCTTGTTGGACGTGTTGGGCGATACTCCCGCCGCAGCCGATGATATCATCGTCCGGGTGCGGGGCAAAAACCATAATCCCTTCCGCTGCTGGCGCAACGGGTAACTTACTCATTGAGCATTTCTCCTCTTTAACTTCGGCTTATCACTGCTTTATGTTTTTGAATTTCTCAGCAGAATACCCCCACCTCAACCCTTCCTCACTTGCGTCAGCAAGGGGTAGGTGGGGGATGAATGCTGGTTACTGCCTGAGCCCTTAGCTCGTTCCGGTTTAAAACGTTCCGGTTTAAGCCCGTTATCATGTAAGATTGTTCTCGTTTAATTCTGTTTTTAGTGTAAATCTGTTCTCATCTAATTCCGTTCTCGTTTAAGCCCGGCTCTTGGCACGGGAGATCTGGGTAAACTGCTCCCGTTTATTGGCCGGCGGAATATGCAAACTGGAACGCCGGGACATGGTCAAGGCCTGCGTCGGACAGACGGAAGCGCAGATCCCACAGCCGATACAGGCCGCTTCATTCAGGACCGGCAAGATTTCCGGGTCTCCGTTCTGACCAGACTCATTAGTTTCCATGGTAAACGCCCGGACCTGGCAGCTATCCGCGCAGATTCCGCAGCTGATACAGTTGCCCGGTTCTAAAGCCGGCAAGAAATTGCCCGGCAGGACCGCCTGCTTGCCTGACTCGCGAATCGAGCGCAAAACCATACAGCAGCAGCCGCAGCAGTGACAAATGTACGCCGGCTTATTTATTACATTGTCCCCTAAATGTACCAGTCCCAACTTCTCGGTCTGATCGAGCACCCGCAGCAATTCGTCCGCAGTAGCGGCTTTTCCCATCCCGCGGCGAACCAGCCACTCTGCGGCATCCCCAAAAGAGGTGCATACTTCCAGGGGAGCGCTGCACGCCTTACCCAGATGACTGGCCTTGTGCCGGCAGGAGCAAAGCGACAGTGCCCCGCCTTTAGCTTCCCGAATTATGGCTGAAGCCCGCTCATAATCCAAAACTTCGGTTTCGACCAGAGCCGGGATCAGACTCTCGTAAGTCAGGGCCCGAAACATCTTGGTTTCCGCGTTAAAGAATTCGTCCCTTACCTCATCCCTTTGAAAATAGCTTTCAAAGAGCCCGGCCAGGTCTTTCATGTCTACGGTGTCTCTTACCCGCATAAAGGTGTATTCAAAAAAGCCCACCACCATGGGAGCCAGCATGTAGTAAGTGCTGTCTCGTCGCTTAAGGTCTAAAAGCAGCCCTTTGTTTGCCATACTCTCCAAAACGGTCTGCAGTTTTGGCCGATCCAGACCGGTCAGGTTCACGATCTTCTCGATAGGCATAGGCAGCAGTGGAAACTTGCTCCCTACCAGTGCCTCGGTCTCCGTATACAGGCGATGCAGGATTTCCATCAAGCCTTCATTGATCGGCACCCCGACCGGATTTCTATTCAAACGCTCCGCCAAAGCCTGGTAGAGCTCTTCCTTGGCGTTAAGCCCATGCCCCATATACCATCCACACCTCCCAACCGATTTCCGACAGATTCATTATATCATTATTATCAATTTCTCAGCAGAATACCCCCACCTCAACCCTTCCTCACTTGCGTCAGCAAGAGGTAGGTTTAATACCGATTCCAACAACTTTTTTCGGTCTGCAGCTTGCTCAATAAAATGCTTAACCCAAATACCGGTATCGCG
>CAYXHK010000230.1:0-3827 GCA_964464665.1 uncultured Syntrophomonadaceae bacterium | reverse complement strand
GTCTCCTGCGTGACAGGCAGGCATGTTAGGCCTCTACACCACAGCTCCAAATTTCATTAATGGTGGGCGATAACGGACTCGAACCGCCGACATCTTGCATGTGAGGCAAGCGCTCTACCGACTGAGCTAATCGCCCAGGCGAAAAAAATGGTGACCCCTACGGGATTCGAACCCGTGTAACCGGCGTGAAAGGCCGGTGTCTTAACCGCTTGACCAAGGGGCCATGATTCCTTTGACGGAAACTAATATAACACTAAAGACAAGGATATGTCAACCGAATCCGCAAATATAAATCCCCCCAGGAAGCTTAAAGACCTTCATGTATACTAAATTATTCAATCCGCTGATTCTGAACTCTCCCGCCTAATCCGCCGGCGGCGGGGTTGCTCCCCGATACAACGGAGCAAACAGCGTAAACTCTTTCATAAAAGCTAATTCCGCCGAACCGGTTGGGCCATTGCGGTGTTTAGCCACGATAATCTCCGCCATATTTTGCTTTTCCGAATCCTCAAAATAATAATCGTGACGGTAGATAAACATTACCACGTCCGAATCTTGCTCTAAGGCCCCGGATTCCCGGAGATGACTTAGGTTTGGTCTTTTTTCCTGAGTCTGTTCCACGGCCCGGCTCAGCTGCGAGAGGGCTAAAACCGGCACCTCCAGTTCCCGGGCTAAACCTTTAAGCGACCGGGATATTTCGGAAATCTCCTGGGTTCGGTTTTCCGAACGCCGCGTCGAATGGATTAACTGCAGATAATCAATGACTAAAAGGCCTAAACCGTTTTCGGTTTTCAGCCGGCGCGCCTTGCCCCTGATCTCATTTATAGTGATGGCTGGGGAATCGTCAATAAAAATAGGCGTTTCCGCCAAGCGCCCCATGGCTTGGGTCAGGGCTACCCATTCTTCTTCCCTTAACTGACCCGACCGAAAACGTGGCTGTTCAATTTGGGCTTCTGCGCACAGCATCCGCTGCACCAGTTGTTCTTTGGCCATCTCCAGACTAAAAACCGCGACCGGCCGTTTGGAGCGCGAGGCCACATTTTGAGCAATATTCAAAGCTAAACTCGTTTTACCCATAGCCGGGCGGGCCGCAAGCAGTATCAGTTCTCCCGGCTTAAGGCCTCCTAAGATCCTATCGAGTTCCGGGTAATATGTCAGCAAGCCTGGACTCTTTTCCTGGCCTTGCTGCTTTTGCAGCTGATCAAAAATCTCCAGTAAAATCTCCCGTAAAGAACTAAATGCGCGGCTGGCTCCACGCTGCGAAATTTCAGCGATCCGGCGTTCCGCGTCATCTAAGAGCGCCTGAACTTCTTCCTGCCCCGCATAGCTGCGGCTGGCTACCCGGTTGGACAGATTAATCAGAGCCCGCAGCAGGGATTTTTCCTTAACAATGGTAGCATGGTGTTCAGCACTGGCGGAGGTGGGCACGCTGGTAAAAAGAAAGGCCAGATAAGGAAGCCCCCCGATATTTTCCAGGCCCTTTTGCCTCCCCAATTCTTCGGCCACGGAAACCACATCCACTGGGTTTCCCCGGTTAAAAAGCTCGATTACCACCTGGTAGATCAGCCGGTGACTCTCCCGATAAAAATCTTCTGGTTCGAGAATACCCACCACCAGCGGAATAGCTTCCCGGTCTACCAGCAAAGCACCCAGTACCATTTGTTCCGCCTCCACATTTTGCGGAGGTACTTGTTCAAATCCAATTAATCCAATACTCATATCTAATCCGATCTCTATATAAATTATCCAGGACAATTTAAACTCGTTTAACTTGTGAGAAAAATGGTTTATTCCGGTCAATTCAATACTTAAATTAATTAATTTAAAGATACTTTAATTTAATCCTAAGCAATTTGCAGCTTTCGCCTCTAGATTATCTGCCGCTCTAATTTGAGCAGCCGCGGCTCCATTCCGGCCATTACTATAGGCAGCGCTTCCTCAATACAGTTAATGGGGATTACCTGGATGCCTTTGAGTTCTACCGGCACATCCTTGATGTTTTCGGCCGGCACTAAAACGGTGCGAATCCCGGCTTGTTTGGCACCGTAAATTTTTTCAAAGATTCCCCCCACCGGTTTAACTTTGTTTTGCAGGGAAATCTCGCCGGTTACCGCTACATCCTGCTGAATGCCCCAGCCTTTAATCGCGCTCAAAATAGCCAAAGTAATCGCCAGTCCAGCTGAGGGGCCGTCAATTCGGCCACCGCCAATCACGTTAATGTGCAGGTCATAATCATTTATTTCCTCCCCGGTAAGCCGCCGCAAAACAGAAGTGGCGTTAAACACCGAATCTTTCGCCATACTGCCGGCTGTATCATTAAACCGGGCATAACCTTTACCCTTTTCAGCCGCCGCAAAAGCCACAGCCTCGATCTCCAGTACTGAGCCTAGAAAGCCCGCTACGCCCAAGCCGTAAATCCGGCCGACTTCCACCGTGGACGAAGCCCGGCTGCTTACATAAGGCGAAAGCCGCGAGGTCTGCAGCACTTCGTAAAGATGCCGTTTTAAGAGAATCACCGGCGACCGGTCAGTCGGCTCCAAATCTAAAACCGGAACCTCCTCCCCGGCCGCGGCCGTTTCACTGTTTAAAGCCGCGGTTTCGGTTAAATTCAGGGATTCCTTGTAATCAAAAAGCGACAAGCCATAGGCATCCGCTACCAAACTGGAAGCCTTGCGGCCTTCTATGGTATACTCGCCAATCAGTTCCGACACTCCCGGTTCCAATACCACATTCAGTTTGGCAGCCGCATTTTTCACGATATCCTGAATACACCCCGGACTCAGCGGTTCAAAATAAATCTCCGCGCACCGGGAACGGATCGCCGGGCTGATCTCCGAGGCTTCCCGGGTGGTAGCGCCAATTAAAACAAAGTCAGCCGGCGCTCCTTCATCAAACAGTTTCTTAATGTATTGCGGAGTATTGGCATCGTCTGGGTCATAATAAGAGGACTCAAAGGTAACCTTCTTATCCTCCAGGACCTTTAATAATTTATTTTGCAGGAGCAAATCCATTTCGCCAATTTCATCGATGAACAGGATGCCCCCATGGGCTTCGCTCGCCAAACCCATTTTGGGTTCGGGAATCCCACCCTCGGCCAAATCCCGTTTGGCGCCCTGATAAATGGGATCGTGTACCGAGCCTAATAAAGGATTGGAAACCTCCCGGGGGTCCCACCGCAAAGTACTCCCATCCACCTCCACAAAAGGAGCGTCCTTGGAAAAAATTGACCCCCCAAACTGTTTAACCGCTTCCAGGGCTAAACGGGCCGAGCTGGTTTTCCCGACTCCCGGCGGGCCATATAACAAAATATGCTGGGGAAAAGGAGCAGCCAGCTTCGAAACCAGAGCCCTGACCGCTGATTCTTGTCCCACAACCTCCTGCAGAGTACCGGGACGGAGCAGTTCTACGACCGAGCGGTTCAATCTGGTCTGGTTCATCTTCTCTAAAACCGCCAGGCGCTTTAAGGTACGCGCGTTTTCCGAACTGGTATGTTCTTTCAGGATCTGGATTTTGATATCTTTTAAGTATTCGTCGTACCGCTGCTGCATCCGTTCTTTAATCTTTTTTTCAATATTGTCTTCCGCAGAACGCCTGGCCATCATATCCGCAATCTGCTCTTCAATCTGGGCGACAATCTGCTGAATCTGGGCATACCGAGGCAAGGTTTCCAAAGTTGGATCCCCGGCCACTAATTTCTGCAGGCCCAACACCCGCTCCGGCAAATCCTCCGAACGCATCAGATCCAAGGCCCCGACCTTGGTGGCCCGCAGCACCAACTTATCCGAACCATACAGATTAGCTAAAATGTCATACAGCGCATTAACCTT
>CAYXHK010000229.1:0-3892 GCA_964464665.1 uncultured Syntrophomonadaceae bacterium | reverse complement strand
TGCTGCCATAACTCAAAAGACCTTTCGTGCTGCGGATACCTTTTCAGGGTCTCGGTAAATGGCTCATAAAAATACTCCCGGTATTCTGAGGCCCGGATCTTATCAAAATCCGGATTTGCCACCGCGCAATTAGCGGTAATTACCGGATGGCGGCCATTGGAATCGGCATATTTGGTCAGGGTATCGAACAGATGCTGCAAATCGCTTTCACTGGCCAGCGCATCATATCGGGTGAAAGGATCCTGATCTGCCTGGTCCCCGCTCCTTACAAGTTTTTCATAAGTCTCCCGGGAAGGCATCCGGATACTTCCCCAGTCATCAGATTCAAAGACAATTAATCTCCGATCCGTGGTCCAGCCGGGTATGTTCTGAATATTTTGGGCTAGAGTTTTTTTCCCCTTCTTAAACCAACAAACTGCTTTACCCATTACCATTGCGACTTCACATCCATATTCAAAGCTTCCATAAACAGGCTTCCATGAACCAGTTCCATAAGAAAACCCAATAAGCCAGCTCCATAAGCAAAATCCGTTTAACACGCCTTATGGGCTTTTGGGCTTATGGCCTTATGACCCTAACATCTGATTTACCAATTGTTTGTTTGTTGCGACAGACAAATAATTCTTGGCCAAAAACAGGAGTACAGTGAAATAAAAAAACTCATCAAAATAAAGGACATCCAGCGCAAACCAGGGAAGAATCACCGCGGCCAGCATGATTAAAAAATATAATTTCTCCGGCAAATACATTTTCGCGGTAATTATGGTTTCCCGATATACACTGATCCACCATAAAAATAACAGGCTCCCGCCAATGATACCCAACTGGTAGGTTATTTCAATGAGTGTCATATGGGCATTGTTGGTGTCAAGCAATAAGCGGAGCTGGTCTTTTGATAAACCGATGCCAAACAACAGCCTCTCTGGGTGCGAAAACAAATGGTTTAAATAAACGCTGGAATAATAAGTCCTCCCGGTGGTAAAAGTTACCGCATCACCAGATATTGATATACCAAATCTGATCAGGTAGTTGTTAATCTGTTCGGAAAACAAATTCCCGGAAATAACCGTACCCGCAGCCACAACCATCAAGGCTATTGTAAGTAATTTATAGGAAATCCCCCGCTTGTCTATGAGCAGGGCTACGCTCCACAAACCGATAATGCTAAAGAGTAACAGGGCGAACATCTTGGAAATTGACTGGATGCCAAAGTAAATCAATACAACGATACAAAATAAGGTTAATACCATTAACATTTTTCTTTTCATTCTGCTGATAAGCAAGATGAGCCCCGCGATTGCCACCAGGATTTGAGCCCCGTAAAAATTCGGATCACCATTGAAACCGGTAAACCGGGTGAAATAATACAGTTCTTCATCGTAAACTAAAACGTTGATAAAGGGGAGCATGTTGGGATTAGCGATTAATATTTTTGAGGCAATACAAGCCGTCAAAACCCCGCCCACCAAAAAAGCTATACACTCTTCAAAACTGATAACCTGCTTATATTCGCTCATATAGATCGGAACGTAAAAAAGCATCATCATAAAAACTAAATAGGCGTTGTGAAAAGGGAGGTTATTCAACAACTTTACGGCTAGTGTATAGGTGAATAAAAGCAGGGCAAATGCAATATACCCTCTGATGATCCGCCCATTTTTCAGCCACCTGAAAACTATCACTACAAAAATAACCGGCAAAATGAGGGTGGTAAAGGAACTGTCACTCGGCTCTGCTCTCATTACATTCGTCCAAGGCAAAAAGAACAGCATAAACGGCAAAAAATGGCGTTTGTCAGCCAGCATGACCAGACAGCAAAATAAGGCAATAGCGCCCCAAAGCAACGGGAAACTGCCAAATACATGTCCCAAAGACAAAAGCACCGCATCAAGCAGGGCAATGACCAAAAACCAAACGGCTGAATTTGTGCCCTTTACCCATTCCACCAGCTGTTTCATAATCTTTTGCTCCAAACCAAGAATCTATCTGTAAGATAATTAATCCAGATCATTAATCATGATTAACATCTAAATCAATTAAGTCCAAATTTAATCAATCGATTAAAGTGCGGAATTGATTAAATGCTTTATCATTTGTATACTGCTTGCTTTGCATATATTCCCGGCATTGCAATAAGACCGCCGGGTTGTCTGCTGTCTCTCGCAGCAGGGTATATAATCCCATGCGGCTGTTTTCGCAAATAAATCCTTCGCGGCCTTCCAACACCATTTCTTTAGCCGAACAGGTATTGGTAGTCAAAATCGGCAGCCCCAAAGCTTTGGCTTCCCCAAAGACTAAAGGTGCCGCTTCCTGGTAAGACGGCAGGAGCAGCGCATCCGCATGCTTCATGAACCGATAAGGATTTTTTTGATTACCATACAGGCTAACCGATTCAGCGAGACCGTAATGTTTAATCTTTTCTTCAATAACCTTTCTTTCCGGCCCCTCCCCCAAGATGTGCCAGATTTTGCGTCCTTCCTTGTGCAGTTGGCGTAGAACCTCCAGGGTCCGTATCAGCCCTTTATCCGGGCTGAGCCGAGCAACCGTGACGATATTCAGGCAGCCCCCTTGGTACACGATAGGGTTTTCGTTGGATAGAAGCCGGCATTCCACGTAGTCAAGACAGTTATAGACGCAGTAGGTCTTGGCCGCAAGCTCCGGTACCGCTTTGATAAAACCCTGGCGGCAGCTTTCGGAAACAGCCGCGATCTTATTAAACTGTTTGATCAGCTCTCGATTTTTCTCGGTATCCCCTCCATAATTTGGGAAATCACAATGCAAGTAAGTAATTTTTTGTTTGGCCGCCACTCGGTGCAAAACTAATTCATTGCAGCCGCCAGCTAAGTTTTTATTCTTAAAGCTCTGTAAAAACGAAATCGCAACCTCATAATCGGTCAGCCTTTCCTGGGATTTGACCAACAGCAAAACCGGCCAGTGATGGCTGACGATTTTGGTGAACAAAACACCAAAAGCACGGACAACGTATAACCAGAACCCTTCCTGCCTGACCTGTTTTTGCGAGAGGCCCAGCAGTTTTAAAAACCGGGTTCCCTCCAGAACCGTAATGTTTTCCGGCACCCGATCCTTTAATTCACCGCTTTTGCTGAAGACATACACAGTTATCGCATAGAAATCTTTAATTTCCTGCAGCAGGTTGATTAACGATTTTTGTACGCCGCCTGTCTCTAAATTGTTGCAGACAATCAGCATTTTTTTCTTTTTGGGTGACATTTAGCTCCCCCTTGCCTTTGGCTCGTCAAGGCTTCCGCTTAAGGATTCCGCTGCTCTGGCTGAAAGCTTTTATTTAACCGCAATATTCTATAGCGAGGAATAGGCAATCAGCTCCGCCGTTTTCAGTCCAGGGGATATCCTTTGGTACGATTCAGCCAGCATAAGGGTTTCGGCTAAATCGACCAGTTCCTTAGTGGCATTGTATTTAGGATGATTCATGACCTCGATCACAGCGGCACTCTTGATTAATTGCGGCTTAGCCGACAAAAGCTCCGCCACATCCCAGGTGTTGCCGAAATAATCAGCCGTCTGAAATCCAGTGCGTCTCAAGTATAGATTACATAAGTACTTGCCGATGTTTTTGATTAAAGAAATGTTTGGACCACAATTTCGGGAAATCCGTACCCGCTGCAGATTGTAAGAACGGATTATCGGTTCCGCTGCCCGCCATACCTCCCAGCGCGTATGGATGTGGTGGTGGGAATCAACATGCGACAGCCTTATCCCGGAATTCAAACACCTTTCGATTTGAGCCTTGATTTCTTGATACTTATCAGACTCAACATCCATGCCAATGATCTTTTCGCGCAACAATTGGTTTTGGCTTTCGAGGTTGCTGATCTCGTCCATGCCATTATCGACTAGGCTCTGATAATACTCC
>CAYXHK010000228.1:1178-3896 GCA_964464665.1 uncultured Syntrophomonadaceae bacterium | reverse complement strand
TGGTACTAATCGGTCGAGGGCTTGACCTAAACTTTCTATAAAGGTATTTGACAGAAGTAAGATTGACTCGCTGTGAAGTTTTGAGGGTTCAATGGATGATACACCGGGTGGATGATACACCGAGGACCGTCCCCATTGCACCAAAGTTTTGAGGGTTCAGTGAAGTTTGAACTACTCAACATTTTAAAATCGCATAAAGTTTCTGGTGACGCTAGCGGAGGGGTCACACCCGTTCCCATCTCGAACACGGAAGTTAAGCCCTCCAGCGCCGATGGTACTTGGGTGGTAACGCCCTGGGAGAGTAGGTCGTTGCCAGAGAATTTTAAAAGCCTCAGGATAAAACCTGGGGCTTAAATTTTTAAATGAGAGATTAAAAATGATAATTGATTCTTTCTGCCCCCTCAGGGGACAAATAGGGTTAAAAGCAGCTTTGCATAAAAGGCAAAAAATCACGATTAGACTCGTTTTATTAGTCCTTAGGTTATATAATGCAAATATAACTGGCAAATAATGAGGGAAGTGTTTTTTACAAGGAGGCTAAAATGACGATTACTAAAACGTTTTTCCCCAGTCGCTACATACAGGGTTTAAAGGCGATTGAGCGCCTGGAAACAGAATTGACAAACTTCGGTAAAGTCGGTTTGTGTATTATGGCGCCCTCGGCCATGAAGACGCTGAGTGGTAAGTTGCCTAAGCAGACAGTTGGGCTTCGATTAATCTTTGAGGAATTCAACCGGGAGTGCTGTGATAGAGAAATAGAGCGTCTTGCCCGTTTAGGAAGTGAATGTCAAGTACAGTTTGTCGTTGCGGTCGGAGGAGGCAAGACCATCGATACAGGCAAGATAGTTGCGGATCGCCTGAGTATTCCGGTAGTTGTTGTCCCCACAATTGCCTCTACTGATGCCCCCTGCAGCGCCTGCGCGGTGGTGTACAGCGAGGAGGGCGTTATGGTCCGGGTTGAATACCAGAAAAGAAATCCCGACCTGGTCCTGGTAGATTCCGGAATTATCGCTATTGCGCCGGAACGTTTTTTGATTTCGGGTATGGGGGATGCCTTGGCAACCTGGTTTGAAGCGGAATCATGCCGAAAGACAAAGTCTAAAAATGAGGCGGGTGAATTGGGTTCCTTGACCGCTTATGCCTTGGCCCGGCTCTGTTACGATACTCTGTTGGAATACGGTGAGGCTGCGCTCGTTTCATGCAAAGTCAATGCGGTTACCCCGGCCCTGGAGCATGTGATTGAAGCCAATACCCTGTTAAGCGGCCTGGGCTTTGAAAGCGGCGGGCTGGCTGCAGCCCATTCTATCCATAATGGATTAACGGTGCTTCCTCAGACCCACAATTATTATCATGGCGAAAAAGTTACGTTGGGGGTTTTAGCGTCCTTATTCCTCACCGGCAAATCAAAGGCTCTAATTGATGAAGTCTACTCTTTCTGCGAAAGCGTTGGCTTACCAACTACCCTGGCCGGGCTGGGTTTAGCCGGTGTTACGCCTGAAGAACTGAAAAAAGTAGCCAGCCGCGCCTGTATTCAGGACGAAAAAATCCACCACGAAGGGGGAGATATTACCCCGGAAATGGTTGTTCACGCATTGCTGGCTGCGGACGCGGAGGGACAGCGGAGGAAGCAAAGCAGGGAGTAAAACGGAATTGAAAAGGCAGTAAAACTGGGAGTAAAACAGAATTAAAGCAAAAGCAAAATAGGAGATCAAACCAGAATTAAACGGAAACACAGCAAAAGTAAAAAAGTAAAACGGAAGCACAACAATAGTAAAACGGTAGTACCATGTTGTTATGCATAAGTGTGGCTACAAGGGGGGATTTATCATCGTAGCGCAAAACCAGATACGTAAGTTGTTACCCTTGTTTTTTTGCCTCATAATGGTGTTGTCTACAGCTATAGGAACCGACGGTTCAGCCCGGGCTGATGAGATTATGGACAGCGCTGCCGGAACAAGCCTTATAGAAAAATCGGATATTGATAACCCATCTCTATTTAATAAAAAACAACCAGACATTGATAACTCATCTTTATTTAATGAAGAAGAATCTGACATCGATAGCTTACCCCCATTTAATAACCCAGAATTACTAAAAGCTCATGCTTTAGGGCAACCAGCAGAAAATACTTTTGAGCAAACCAAAAATACAGCCCGCACTGCGATTGAAGAAGCCATTGCGGCTGGGACGGCAAGCAGCGCTTTCGTGGCTATAATGGACGAGGGCGAATTGGTCTATGCGGAAGGTTTCAGCATGGCTGACCGGGAGAAAAGTATTCCGGTTGATAAGAACACGGTGTATAATATCGGGTCGATAAGCAAGATGTTTGCGGCTGTCTCCATCATGTTGCTGGTGGACGAGGGCAAGCTTGCTTTGGACAATCCCGTAACCAACTATCTTCCCGAATTCACTATGGCGGATGAACGGTACCAGGATATCACGGTAAGAATGTTGCTCAACCATTCATCCGGTTTGCCCGGGTCTACCTTCTGGAACAATTTTGGTTTCGAATATAATCAGAATATTTATAGCGAGCTCTTGGAATCCCTGTCTCTATCCACTCTTAAGCACCGACCGGGGGAACTGGCGGCTTACTGCAATGATGGTTTTACTTTGGCGGAAATGATCGTGGTTAGAGTCACCGGCCAGAGCTATGGTGATTTCCTGACTGAGCGGATTTTTGAACCATTAGCCATGAACCATACTGCTCTCGGTGTC
>CAYXHK010000228.1:0-1168 GCA_964464665.1 uncultured Syntrophomonadaceae bacterium | reverse complement strand
TCCCAGCAGGGATGAATCCGGCCCGGTTCTACCGTCCAGACGGCAAAGCGGAACCTTTGGAGATAGTATCCCTGCTCGCTTCCGGTGGATTATCATCCACATCGGTGGATTTGTGCCGATTTGCCGCCTCTTTTTCCGATCTCTCAGCAATACTGTCAGCCCAGTCGCAAACTGAGATGCTACAGAGGCAACAGAGCGAGCTTCAGGGCAAACTACGAGGAGATAGCTGGCCTTTTGGTTTGGGCTGGGATTACGCTGATATTACAGCCTTTTCCGACGAAAGTCTGCGTCTTTTCGGCAAATCCGGCGGCACCGGTCACTATGCTTCGATGCTTTATACAATACCGTCCAAGCAGATCTCGGTAGCCGTGATCGCCAGCGGCCCACAATGCGACTCGTCCGGGATTGCCTTGAAAATACTATCGGCTTACCTTAAAGAAAAAGACCTCATTACCACAAAGGAGGAGGCTAAAGAGCCGGTCGAGGCACAGCCTATTCCATCCGAACTTATGGTCTATGAGGGATACTACTGTATTAACGGCGATCCCTATCAGATTGCTTTTGACGCGGAACAGGGCCAGCTGACCTTTTATGCCGTGGATGGCAGTAATGAGTTGGTTCTGTTTACCGCAGTGTACAACGATGGTTTTTTCTATGATGGGGAGAATATGTTTTACTTCACCAACGTGGACGGAACCAGCTATTTTGTGCAAGATAACCCGAATTTCAATTTCCATATGGTTGCAGCCGAAAAATTTCGGCCTCTCACTGACCCCCTGGAATTATCCATATCCATGGACGGCAGAGTATGGCTGCGGCGTAATGTAAAAGCCACAGAAGCAACCATGTTGTTGCCTACCCATATAGTATCATCCAGCCAAATCCCCGCGCTGCCCGGATATGTGAATTTCTTCGTGATGAAAAGCATAAATTCTCCTGATTATGCCGGCCTGCCGGTTAAATCAATGAGGGATCTTACCGAGCTTAGACTGGTTGAACAGAACGGTGCTGTCTGGGTCTGGTTATCCGGGGCGGATTATATGCCGATTGAGCTGGCCCCATTGCTGAACCCCGGTGACAACACCCTGACCATCGGCAACGAAGGCTATAACGAATGGCGAACAGTTGATTTTGATGCCACTTTGGGCTTTGACGTGCCAGCCCAGGG
>CAYXHK010000227.1:466-3901 GCA_964464665.1 uncultured Syntrophomonadaceae bacterium | reverse complement strand
CTACCGGCGAGACGAGGTGATTGGTAAGAGTACGACGGACCTGAATATCTGGATGGAGCCAGGAAACCGGCAAGCCATGCTGGAGCAGTTAGCGGGACGCAGTACTGTCCGGAATCTCGAAATTGAATACCGGAAAAAGTCGGGAGAAACTGGAATTGGGCTGGCAGTGATCGACAGAATGGAGATAAATGGGGAGAACTGTCTGCTGATATCATCAGTTGATATTACGGATCGGAAAAAAGCAGAAGAGGCTTTGCGTTTATCCGAAGAGTTGTTTTTTACGACTTTTAACTTAAATCCTCTGCCGATGATCGTTTTTTCTCTGGCTTCCGGAAAATGTTTGGAAGTAAATCAAGCTTTAATCAAGTCAATGGGTTATTCTAGAAACGAGCTGCTTGGAGACTTGCTTCATGATAATAATCATGTGTGGGTATGTTTAAATGATCGCGAAAAAATAACGGAAATCATAAGTAAAGATGGTCTTGTCCAGAATTTCGAAACTAATCTTCGGACAAAAACAGATGAAATAAAAACCGGGTTAGTTTCCGGGACGATCATTGATTGGAAAGATGAAAAATGTTTCTTGGCTGTCGCTCTGGATATTACGGAATTGAGACGTTATGAAAATGAACTGGCTCGTTTGGACCGTTTGAATATGATTGGCCAGATGGCGGCCGGGATTGGCCATGAAATCCGCAATCCGATGACCACGGTCCGGGGCTTTCTGCAGCTGCTGATGAAAAAAGACCGGTATGCGGAGGATCTGGAATTCCTGGAATTGATGATTGAGGAAATCGACCGGGCAAACTCCATTATTTCCGAGTTTCTTTCCCTGGCCAAAACGAGGAATGCGGACATGAAGCGACAAAGTTTAAATCAGAAGATCCGGAACCTTTTGCCGTTGATTCAGGCTGACGCCCTCAAACAGGATAAGCGAATCGAAACACAATATGGAGATATTCCTTATATCATGATTGATAAAAATCAAATTCATCAACTAATACTTAACCTGGTCTATAATGGGCTGGAAGCGATGTCCCCAGGCGGTTGTTTAACCATCCGGACTTATGCGGAAGCGGAAGGGGTAACCTTGGCGATAACCGACCAAGGCGGTTTAATTCCCCCGGCGGTGCGGGAGAAATTAGGCACACCTTTTTTTACGACGAAAGAACGGGGCACCGGCTTGGGACTGGCCGTTTGCTACAGCATTGCGCAACAGCACGAGGCGAAAATTGATCTGGAGAATGATTCAATCGGAACCACGTTTTATGTGCGGTTTAAGGCCTGAGGAGTATCCTGGAGAAGTATCCTGGAAGCTTTATCCTTGGGCATTATCATTGAGGTATTATCGGTGCCCGGTTAAGACATCTGTTTTGAATAAAGGCATTCGTCGGGCCATCCGCTGGGCCATGCTCCAGCCGCCGCCCGTCGGTTGCATGTTGTTATTCATTGGCCTTTTTGGCCAGCGGTCAGCGGCGTTAATCAATCAGCTTTAATAAGTCCCCTAAGTTTTCGGGGCTAGGAGTAACGTAAACGGTCTGCTGATGATCGTAGATGACGTAACCCGGTTTGGCCCCGGCCGGCTTGCGGACGTTTCGGCGCAGAGCGTAATCTACCGGCACCGAGCCCGAGTAGCGGGCTTTGCTGAAGTAGGCGGCCAGCAGCGCCGCTTCCCGCAGCGTAAGCACCGGGATATTCAGTTCGGGTATTAATTCCTTTAATTTTGATCTAGAAGCGGAATCTTCACTTGTGTCGCTGCTTATGCATCCGCTAAAGCCCTTGCCTGAATTGCGTTCGAAGTCATCTGCGGAGCCACCGCCGGCAGCCGCAGTCGCCGGAGTGGCTTCGTTTATATTTTCATAATTAAATTCATTTTTTTCATTTTCGTTGTTGTACGCGCCCGGCGGGTTAGCCCGAATGATCACGTGGGAACCGGGAATGTCTTTCACGTGCAGCCAGATATCCTGTTTTCGGGCCAGTTTCAGGGTCAGGTAATCGTTTTGTTTATTGTTTTTCCCAACCAGAATTTCGTAGCCGTCAGAAGAGCGCACCGACAGCAGGCCGCTGCCCAAGGCGGATTCGGCCGCTAGACCGGACTGATCTTTGGCCTTTCCGGTTTTTCCTTTTCCCTTTCCGGCAGCGCCTTTTTTAGCGCTGGGGTGTTGCTTGCGGCCGCTCGGTTTGCCAGCTGGGCCGACATACTCTTTCCCGGTGGGTTTTAGAGCGGTTTTTCGCCGTCGATCCGCCGCGGTATGGGCCTTCAGATAGCCTTGTTCCACCAGTTCCAGCCGAATCTCTTCCAAATCTTCCAAGGTATTTGCCATCTCAATCGATTGACTGACTGATTCCAGGTAGGCAATGTCGGCCTGCACCAGCTGCAGCTGTTCTTCTACCACCTGCAGGCTGCGCCGGGCTTTGCCATAAAGTTTGAAGTAGTGCTGGGCGTTTTCCAGGGGTGAAAGCCGTTCGTCTAGGGGGATGGTGACCGGAGGTTCGCCCGGCTTATACAGGTTGGCCACTGTGACCGCTTCTGCCCCGGAAGAGATCTGATACAGATTAGTCATCAAGAGATCGCCGAACAGCCGGTAGCGTTCCGCCTCCTGCACCTCGATCAAACTGTCTTCCCGCAGGGAGGACTTGCGCCCGGCTTTTTCCAGATGACCGGCAACGTGCCGGTTCAGCGCGTTTTGCAGCACCTGCCAGCGGTGCTGGCGTTCTTTGAGCTGATAATAAGTATTGAGCAATTCGCTGATGCTTAAAAAGACTTGACTTTGATTCGGTGGCTCGGCCAAATGCTGCAGATTTACGGCCGCGTACTCCAGCGGTTCCTGTTCGGCGTTCAGAATTAAAGTCGGCTGGAAGGTTTGCCCGCTTATAGCGCTTCGGATTTGCCCAAAAGCCTGTTCCAACCGGGTTAATTCGTAATCGCCGCATTCTTCAAGGGTGATCTGGGCCGGCAGGTTGGCCCGATAAACGATTTCCCGAGCCAGCGTCAGGCTGACCCCGGCCAGTTTTTGAAAAATGGCCCGGGCCACCGATTGACTCCAGTTGCCCGGCCAGATCAGCTGACGGAAATTTTCCGGCCGGATTTCCAGGGGGTCGGTTTTATCCTGGGCCGGCGGGGCCAGATAGGCTTTGCCGGGCAGGACTTCCCGGTGCCGGCTCAGCGCATGGGAATAGCGTTTAATGCCGTCCAGGATAATCCCGGTCTTGCCGTCCAATAAAATGAGATTGCTGTGTTTGCCCATGATTTCGCAGACTAAGACCTTGGTGGTCAGTTCGCCCAGCTCATCGTGGGCTTCGATTTCCAAACGGAGGATTCTTTCGCGTTGCGGCTGTTCTATTTTAATGAGGCGTCCGCCTTCCAGGTGTTTGCGCAGCACCATGCAAAAAAGCGGCGGTTGCTGCGGATTATCGAAATCGCCTTTTGTCAGA
>CAYXHK010000227.1:0-456 GCA_964464665.1 uncultured Syntrophomonadaceae bacterium | reverse complement strand
AAGCGGCGGCTGGGTGGGGTTTGGTTTACTTTGCGTCGTCAGGTGGACGCGGGCTTGTTCCGCGTGAGCGGACAGCAGCAGCCGGTAGTTTTGGCCAGGCTGCCGGAATATGAGGTGAATCTCTTCCCGTTCCGGCTGCAGAACCCGGTCGAGCCGGGCCTGGTAGAGCTTTGTATTTAATTCCTGAACGACGGCGGATAAGACTACCCCGTCAAAGGCCATGGCGATTTCCTCCAGCAGTTTAAAGATGGGCGATTAGCCCTTCATACACCACATTTAACTAGATTCAACAGATGCGCCACATGCGATACATTCACCACATTCCTGACTCATCATCTTTACCATCTGCATGACACACGGCCATACAATACATTAACCATATGAGCCACAAGCGGCAAATTCACCACATCCAACAGATGCGGCACATTCACCACATTCTAGCATTCCCGCAAAAAA
>CAYXHK010000226.1:0-3907 GCA_964464665.1 uncultured Syntrophomonadaceae bacterium | reverse complement strand
TATGACAATAACTATACAGTAATTACCGGAACTGCCTTTTTGCTCCATGTGTGAATTTTGTTTTGCAATTGGCTCGTATAGTGGAAAGGATGTGTTCAAATGGGTATGCTTTATGAAAGAATTATAGATAGTTCCTATATCTTCCGGCACATTATAGAAAACATGCATGATGGTGTTTTAACGATTGATTATTCAGGAAACATTACGACAGTAAACTTAGCTGCCAAAACAATTTTGGAAATAAACAAAAATGATCTTTTGGGCAAGAGTTTTTCAGATGTTTTTGTGCGTTACCCTGAAAATGATGATTTTAACCAAACTGTGCTTGATGCAGTTTATGAGTCTTCCATGAGCCATCATAAAATTTGCAGTTACGATACAGGCAAAAAATTAAAGTCCCTTTTTGTCACAACTTCTTTTTTAAGAGTTAACGAGGGTGGTGAGAATAGAGCTATTGGTATCACTATCCTATTCAGTGACATAACGGAACTGCAGGAATTACGTAATGCTGCCTTAGCAATGGAGAAAATTAAGCAATTGAACCAGCAATTAGAGCGGCTTTCTTTTTTGGATGGTTTAACCGGTCTGCCCAACCGGCGCTGTTTTAACGATACTCAGCACCAGGAGTGGCGCAGGGCCATTCGGGAAAATACTTTTATCTCTCTTCTCATAATTGATATTGATTGTTTCAAACAGCTTAATGATACATTCGGTCATCAAGCCGGAGATGATTGCTTGGTAGCTGTTGCTGGGGTATTAAGCAAAAGCTTACGACGTCCCGGGGATATGGTGTCAAGATATGGCGGAGATGAATTTGTAGTGCTTCTTCCTCGAACAGATCAATCCGCAGCCAAATCGATAGCAGAATTGATGAGGCAAGCTGTAATGGATCTGAATATCAAAAACCCTGATTCACGATATGGGATTATTACAATAAGTATAGGTTTAACTTGTCAAAAACCATCTTTGGACAGTCACCCGGATAATCTGATCAAAGCTGCAGATGAAGCTCTCTATCAAGGAAAGCATAAGGGAGGAAATTCTGTGGCTTTATAGAGCACCCGCACCGATACATCATCTATATCATAGTTAATGTGCAGCCTGTCCCCAAACCGGGATTGTTTTAATGATACATAGGCACGCACAAATGCATGGAGAACCAAATGACTTTAAGATTTAAAAAGTTAATGGCAAGAGATAGAGAAGCAAGCGTTGTTGGTATTTTGGTGATTGTTCTTTTTTTATCATAGCACCGTCAGCTAATGTGGTAGGTATTTCGCATAGCTGCGATGTTTACCAGGGATTCAATCTACAAAGCGACCGTCAAACAAACCGTTGTCAATGGTGATAACCAAACCTCCGACTGCTTACGCTGCAACCCAAGCAGATAAACAAAATGATCAATGGTTGGACAGGTTGGTTTATACCGAAGATATTGAAGTGCTGAATGCAAAGCCGGAATCAACATAAGCCTTCGCATTAGCAGCGCAAGGGCTAGCGTTTCCATATGCTATGATTTATTAAATCACCAAGGGATGATTAGGGTAGAGAATTGACCAGGCGGCGGGATATAGGCAATCATTTCATCTTTTTAAGAATAACAACTTCTTCTTCCTGGGAAGATAAGCGCTTGTCGATTCTTTTAATATCTTCCCAGACGAAACGTAATTCGCTTTGAATTTCCTTCTGACCTTTCTCGAGGGAAGTAACCTTATTCTCTAAGGAACTAACTTGATCCTGAAGCGACTGCTGGCCCTTCTCCAGGGAACCAAACTGATCTTGAAGGGATTGCTGGCCTTTTTCAAGAGAACCAACCTGGACTTGGAGTGACTTTTGGCCTTTTTCCAGGGAACCAAACTGGTCTTGAAGTGCCTGCTGGCCTTTTTCAAGAGAACCAACCTGGACTTGGAGTGACTGCTGGCCTTTTTCAAGAGAACCAAACTGGTCTTGAAGTGCCTGCTGGCCTTTAGTTAGTACTTGGAGCTGCTGGAGTACCAGCTTCTGGAATCTATCGTTATCCATTTTTAGTCAGCCTCCTTTTATTGATCATTATATAATGATACAGAAAATTTTTCCAGGTTTGCAGATGAGTAACTAAAAGTCTATCTCAGATTTAAGGTGATACGACCAACGTACTTTTGCCAGAGCTGTAAAGCCCCATGATTGAAACGAATTCATTCCACCTCACCTTTGATTCAGGCAAAACCCTCCGCGTCCGAGAACAAAAAATGGGTATAGGCCGTCCGCGTATGCGTATAGGCTGTTCTGGATATCGGCACACGGCGTCCCGATGCGGTGACAAGCTCTCCCGGGCGCAGCTCCTGCACCCATTGCAAATTTACCAGATAAGAGCGATGCACCTTCACAAAACCAGGCCTTTTCAGTAGCGCTTGTTCAAACTCTGCAAGGCTGCCGGTTATTTCCCGCACGTTTCCGTCCGTCAGATAAAAATAGAGCGTCTTGGATTTGACCTCCATATATTCAATCTTCCCATATGGGATGCTGAACACGCTGGCCTTCGTTTTGACGAGCAGGGCGTCCTCCGGCCTTTTGAACTCGTCCGTCAGCCGGTCAAGGATGGGAAAGAGCTTTTCCTCTGAGGCGGGCTTTAAAAGATAATGGCGCGCGCGGACGCTGTAGCTCTCTACTGCGTATTCGGGAGAGAAGGTCATAAACACGATCTCAACCTTGTCATTATACCCCCGTATTTCGTGGGCGGCCTGCATTCCATTGACCCCCGGCATCAGGACATCCAGCAGCAGCACGTCGTAATCCCCGCGGTGCATAGAGGACAGAAGCTCCGTAGCACTCTGGAAACTGGTATAGGTAAGGTCTACTTTCCGTTTATGCCGGTACGCTTCCACAAGAGAAGAGATGGTCAGCAGTTCCAGTTGATCATCATCGCAAATAGCAATCTTCAACAATTTCCCCTCCCTTCGCCTTAAGCATCAAGATATATGAATGTCTACAGAACAAACACGATTTAAAAATAGCATTTGCTCTGTAGACATCATATTACTACATTATTCCAAGTCCATCAATCGGTCCAATTATTATCACGCGTTATTCCAGGTCCGCCAATCGGCCCACTTTTTACTATCATTTCACCAGCCTAGTCACTGTTCAGGCAGAAATCTGCTACTATTCAGGCAAAAAATATTTTTAGGGCGGTTTTTTTGCTATGCTCTTATAAAAAAAGAGAGGTGTGACGCCATGTGCCGACGATTATTGCCTGCCTGATTGCGGGAATCTGTGCGGCGGGATTTGTGACGATCTGGTTTACGACCGTTAACCAAAAACTTTCGTTAAAGCGAAATATCCTTTCCGACCTGCAGGAGCAACGGCGAATGCATGAGCGGCTGGCCTTCGAAGCCAAGGATGGCCCTGACGCGCGCGTTGCCGCCGGAATGTTTGAAACGAGCCAAATGCTCTGTCGGGAGGCGGCTAAAAGTTATAATTGCCTTCTGCGAAAACCCATGAACTATATCCCAGCCCTGATCATGGGCTTTCGTCCGGCAACGGAAAATTGATAAGTGAAATAAATGTGAAATAAGAAGCGAAAGGTCTGAAAGAAATTCTTTCATGACGTTTTGTGCCTTAAGAAAGCTAATCAATGAAATTCTTAAAAATAATAGAAAGGAATGGCTATAAATATGAGAAGAAAAAGTAGTGTCTTACCCATTATACTGATTGCCTGTATGTTTATGTCGCTTATGCCTCCTATGGCTATGGCAGAATCATTAACGATGTATCAGCCCTTTGAATTAGAAAATATTCCGCTGGTTCAGTTTTCCGAGATGGAATATCCGAGCGATGACCATTCAGCACAGCTTACTAATGTAGATGTGTTTATAATGGGTGGCGTGCCGGTTATTGTTGCCCCCCCTGCAACCGGTGCATCACCGGT
>CAYXHK010000225.1:0-3919 GCA_964464665.1 uncultured Syntrophomonadaceae bacterium | reverse complement strand
AATGCTAATGCTTTAAACTTTAATGTATTCTATGCACGATTCCGGTTTTTGCCACTTACTGAAAATATACTTCACCGTCTACATATCCTGCCTACCTTAACTTATAAGTTACTCCGGCACCACTGCCCAATTTTTGTATAATACTTTTATCTATTAGGCTGCTTAGAATCCGGTCACATTTGAGATTGACGCACAGCCTCTCCTTTGCCAAACCGTAAATTTCCAAATAATGTGTTATAATTAACTTAGGATTTCATAAAAAGGGAGAAAACTATGCCTACTAGCATCGGATTGCTGGATAAAAACAGGTTGCTGCAGATATTTGACTATTTAAATGAAAGACTGAAGGAGAATCAATTGCAGTTGGAGATAACAATTTATGGCGAATCGATCATGACTATGGTCTACGACCATAGACCGGCAACCAAAGATATTGATTGTGTATTTTCGGAAACTAACTACAAGCTTTTGAATAATATTTTAAACCTTGCTAAATTTACTTTTAACCTTTCCGATGGGTGGATAAATGAAGAGATTAAGGATCCATTGAAATCCATTTTAAGGGAAGACAAGGAAACCTACCGGGTATACTCTAATTTGAGGTTGTTGAAACCCAAGGCGGAACAACTGTTAGCGATGAAAATATTAGCGGCTAGGCCGGAGCCGGCTAAGGATTTTTTGGATGCAAATATATTATGCCGCGACTTGAATATTAAAACTAAGGAGCAATTGCTTGATGTGTGTTCCAAATACATACCGCTGACCCTGCTTGGTGAGAGGCAAATTATTTTTATTGGTTATTTAGGGGAGGACTTGGGTTATGATTGGAAATAGTTACCTGCAAAAACTATTTGAATATCCCGATGCAGATACCGGTTTGAACCAACTGCTGGAATTATTAAATTCAAAAGATGCCAAGTTTATTGGCAGCCTGCGCAAACCAGTGGATATAGACTCATGCAGCGATCAAGAAATTCAATACTTGACGAAGGTATCGGCTTTGATAGACTATTATTTGCAACTGCATGGCATTGAGGTTCCGGATTGGCTTAGGGATAAAAAACTGGTATTTGACCAGCCGTATTATCATCCCAAGAGGTTGAGCGATTTTGAGAAATTAAAGCTGCAATATACCAACCCGGCTCCCTTCAAGACTAGAAATGTTTATTATGATTTAGAAGGCATAAAAAGGGTTTAGGATACCCGACACGCGGGCCATTGTGATATCTGTTGGGGGGCTAAACAGATATCACGATGGACGAAGACTGTGTGAGAATGCCTGAAGAAAGATTCAAAGCTGAACAAAAAGAACGTGCCTTAGTAAATTTTTATAAACCTCATTAAAGTTAGCGCTTTCATGACCGATATATATATATATAAGAGGAAGCTGGGAGATGAAATAAATGTGCCGGAAAATACTTATATCTTTTTTGACCGTGTTTTTATTACTGTTCGCCGGCGTGATCCACGCCGAGGGGCACGGCGAAACTCGCCCTGTGATAGTCTGGCAGGCCACGCGCCTGTGTAAGGCGACCGATCTTATTCTGGGTCCCAATGGGCTGTTTTACCTGCCGTCGGGAAACAAGCTGGTGGCAGTGGATGATCAGGGCCGGAAACTGTGGGAGACCGCCGTTTCGACCGGCGGCGAAACGGGCCTGCCGGTTTTTGACGGGCGGGGATCTATTTTCTTTCCGGGCAGCGCGTCTATCCAGGAAGTCAAGTTAAACGGAAGCAACGGCTGGAATTTTACCGTTTACGGGGATAATAGCAAAAGCGCCGTGGTTGCTTTAGGCCCCGGCAACCTGTTGTACCTGCCCCTGCCGTCGGGACTGTATGCCCTTGACGCGGAAGGCCGCTACCAGTGGCTGATGCGGCAATATGACAACCGGAACATGAACGGCGCCCGGACAGATGATAAACGGGAAATAATGGCCTGCGCCGGCAACAGCCAGGCTGTATTTGTTGTCACAGGCAAAAAAGGCCAGGGCTACAGCCTCCTGGCGATAAGCGGGGAAGCTAAAATCCTCTGGCGCTACCCGCTGGGGGATATAAAAACAGTGAATCTAGCGGCCGGCCCCGACGGGCGGCTTTATGTCACCGTGAACCCCGCTAAAATCGACCGTTTATCCCGGGGAAAGGTCTACGCTTTCGACAGCGCGGGGAGCGGCAGTCCCCGCTGGAGTTATTCAATCGGGCGCAATGACCTGACGGCGCCTGCGCCCTCCGGCCACGGACAGCTTTATTTTTGCGCCGGCAATGAGCTGTTTGCTCTGGATTTGACCAACGGCTCCGAAGTATGGAGCGTGCCGATGAATAAAGCGTTGGCGCCCCCGGCTGTCGACGAAAGCAGCCGCTGGGTTTACCTGGGCGCCGATGACGCCCGCCTGCTGGCGGTAACCCCCCGGGGACGGCTGGACTGGGACCTGGCCCTGGACGGCAAGGTGACCGGCCGGCCCCTGCCGGGACCGGGCGGGGTCCTTTATGTGGCGACAGATAAGGGAAGCCTTTATAAGATTAAAATTGAGGAATCTTCGGGGGGATAACAGGATGGATAAAAAAGCGGTGCGGCAGGCCATTTTTTTAAAAAAACTGTACCGTCCGGTACTGCTCCTGCTGGCGTTGCCGGCAATTATTCTGTTGCGGCCGTTTTCCGCGACGGCTGCCCCGGCCGCGAATATGGTTATTTTCAATGACCTGCAGGGACATTGGGCAGGCAGCCGCATTACCAGGCTGGCCGCCCTGGACGCCATTAAAGGTTACCCGGACCTCACCTTCAGGCCCGATCAACAGATCAGCCGGCTGGAAACCCTGGTTTTGTTCATCAGGTCAGCCGGTTTTGACGCTGAGGCGGAGCAATTGGCTAAGGCGCGTTCTTCTTCAAGCCGCCCGGCCGGCGCCAAGGCGGACCTCTTATCCACTCCCGGGGCACCCTGGGGTCAGCAGTATCTTGACCTGGCTGTGGATAAAGGATTTCTGCGGTTCGACAGTGAGGATAATTATGACTTTAACGCCCCTGCAACCCGGCTGGAGGCGGCCAGGCTGCTGGCCCATGTTCTTTATCTGCAGCCGCCGCTGCCCGCGCCCGGAGACAAGGCGGACAAAGATCAGAAAACCACCCTCGGCTTCGCCATTGATCAAGCCTTTACTGATGAAGTGCAGGTGCCGCCGGAGGATAGGGCCTGTCTCAGGGCTCTGGCCGCCGCCGTCGTTATGTCCGGCTATCCCGACGGTTCTTTCCGCCCGCTGGACTGCCTCACCCGGGCTGAGGCGACAGTGATCCTCAGCGGGCTGGCGGACCGGGGCTGGATTAAGATGGCTGAAGGACGATGTTATACTGGGTTGATTTCCAGCATAAACACCTCAAAGGGAGTCGGGGAACTTGAATTGATCACCCCCGCCGGGGCACAAAAATTCAAGGTGGCCCAGGATGCTTATTGCTGCGGAGACGGCGGCGAGCGATCCCTTGAGCAGGCGGCGGGCTGGCGCGCGGAAATTATTCTGAACAAAAGCAAGCAGGTCCTCTGGGTAAACCTGCTTCAGCGCAAGGAAACCGCTGGGGCTGTAGAAACGATCAGGGGTTCAGTAAAGTCGCTGGCTCTGGGCAAAGAAAATTTACTGGTGCTCTGCGACTTGAACTGCGAAGACCGGCTGCTGCCTCTGAGCTGGGAGGCGATGTTGTATAAAAAAGATGCCCTGCAGAGTTTTGCCTCCCTCAAGCCCGACACCTTTTTGGATGTGCATATAAATAACGGTCAAATCAAAAAAGCCACACTGCTTGACGTTAAAAGCATTTCCGGGAAAATAGAAAGCTTTGACGGCAGGCGCCTGTATTTGGAAGGCAAATCTTCCGGCAACAAGCCGAGATGGTTCAACTACTACGACCGCGCCCGGGTGGTTGATAAGGAAGGTTTTAGCAGAG
>CAYXHK010000224.1:1802-3928 GCA_964464665.1 uncultured Syntrophomonadaceae bacterium | reverse complement strand
CTTAAACCACGAAAAGGCCGACAACTAGCTGCAACGGACTTGGACGAGGAACGTCGGCTCTTCTACGTCGGTTTAACCCGGGCCAAAGATGAGCTGATTTTGCTTTCAGCCAAGCACCGGAATATGCCCGGCTGCCGGGAGGCAGCTTCATCCCAGTCCTCGGTTTTTTTACAGCAAATCCCCGAAGCACTGCTGGCTGTGAGGGTTTTGGAAAAGCAAAACAGGAAACCCAGGGAAGGCGATAATGGGGAAACCTATCAGCAGCTGCGCCTGTTTTAAAGCAAACTAAACTATGGATAGGATGATCGCTAGTTATGCTTAAGGTCGATATCCCCGGACGCGGGTCTTTGGAGTTAAATTACTTATTGTTGGATTATAACGGTACCCTGGCTGTGGATGGGCATTTGCTTGCTTCAGTGGCGGATTTGATCCGACAGCTAGCCGCCTGTTTGGAAATTAGGATTTTAACCGCCGATACCTTCGGGCTGGTGCGAACAGCTTGCGCGGATTTACCGGTTGATATCCAAATAGTCAGTCCGGTCGAGGGTGGCTTGGATAAAGAAAGGATAACCAAGCAGCTGGGTGCGCATCAGGTGGTGTCAATCGGCAATGGATATAACGATTGCCTAATGCTTCGGGAAAGTGCTTTAGGGATTCTGGTTATAGGGGCGGAAGGCTGTTCCGCACAGTCGCTCATAAGTGCCGATGTTGTAGTAAACAACATTGACCAAGCCCTGGAATTGTTGCTGCATCCCCAGCGTCTGGTGGCCACTTTACGGACATAGATCTACATAATCAGGATAACGTTACGTGAGTCTGTCAAACTATAGATAAGCAAAACCTTTAAACAAATACTAAAAGGATTAATCAATGGAAAAAGAGTTGAAGCCAAACTGGCAAAAGAATATTATTCTCTTTTTGGGGAGCCAAAGCCTTACGCTCTTTGGCTCTTCTTTGGTTCAGTATGCTATTTTTTGGTATGTAACCTTAAACACGCTTTCCGGGGCAATGATGACAATCTATATCATTTGTGGCTTCTTGCCGGCCTTTATCATCTCTCCCTTTGGGGGGGTCTGGGCCGACCGCTACCACCGTAAGACCCTGATCATCCTATCCGATTCATTAATAGCGCTGGCAACCCTGTTCTTAGCGATCCTGTTTTTGCTAGGCTACGATGCCTTGTGGCTGCTTTTTGCGATATCCGCGATTAGGGCATTCGGGACGGGCGTACAAACTCCGGCCGTCGGAGCAGTTCTGCCGCAACTAGTGCCGGAAGATCAATTGACCAGAGTAAACGGAATCAACAGCAGCATCCAATCCTTTATTTTTCTCCTGTCGCCCGTCGCTAGTGCGGCTCTGCTGACGATCTCTTCTATTGAAATAATATTCTTTATAGATGTAATTACGGCGACACTGGCCATTTTTATCTTCTTAAAATATTTGCCAATACCGATTCACGCAAAGGCGCTGACTAAACAGACCTCCAGCTACTACGCCGACTTAAAGCTGGGTTTTACTTATATTAATAATCACCCGTTTTTAAAGCAGATTTTTTTATTCTGCGGCATATTCTTTGTTTTAGTTGCCCCGCCCGCCTTCTTAACCCCGCTGCAGGTAGCGCGCAGCTTCGGGGAGGAGGTTTGGCGTTTAACCGCAATCGAGATTTTTTATTCCTCCGGGATGATGCTCGGCGGGGTTCTTATTGCGGCCTGGGGTGGATTTAAAAATCGGATTTATACGATGGCAGCCTCGACTTTGCTGTCCGGGCTTTTCACGATTGGGCTGGGAGTAATCCCTATATTTTCATTTGGGTTGGGAGTAATCCCCGTCTTTTCATTTTACCTGATTTGCATGGGATTAATCGGGATATCAATGCCTTTTTTCAATACCCCTTTTACGGTGTTATTGCAGGAGAAAGTAGAGGGGGATTATCTAGGGAGGGTATTTGGGGTTTTCGCCATGATCTCAACCTCAATGATGCCGCTGGGGATGCTGGTGTTTGGGCCTGTTTCCGACCTGATTAAAATAGAGTGGTTGCTTATCGGTACCGGTTTTCTGGTGTTTATCTTGAGCTTTTCCTTAGTCCTCAGCAAGGTTTTAGTTGCCGCCGGCAAACCGAACGAACC
>CAYXHK010000224.1:0-1702 GCA_964464665.1 uncultured Syntrophomonadaceae bacterium | reverse complement strand
TTCGAAATGCCGAAGCGTTTCATTTTGCGCCACAGAGTGCTCTTATCTATTCCTAGAGCTTGGGCGGTCTTGCCGCGATGACCCTGGAATTTTTTAAGGGTATTATTAATCAGTTCCAATTCAGTTTCCTGCAGATTTCGCTCTATGGGAGGTTGATTCTCATAAAAACCTTTAGAGTCAAACTGCAGCACATCTTTGGGCAGGTTGCTAAGCTCGATTTGGTTCGAGTGGCAAAGGATAAACGCGTGTTCCAAAATGTTTTCCAGTTCCCGGATGTTCCCCGGAAAAGAGTAATCCAATAGGAATTGCATTGCCTCATCCGAAACCTGGATGATTTTTTTATCTTTTTTTAGATTAAGCTTACGCAAAAAATGTTCGATCAAAAGCGGGATATCTTCGCGGCGTTCTGATAGAGCCGGGAGCTTCAATTTAATTATGTTGAGCCGGTAATAAAGGTCCTGACGAAATAGGTTTTTTCTGACCAGGTCCAAAAGATTACGGTTAGTGGCAGCGATTACCCTGACGTCAGTTCGGACCGGGGTGGTTCCGCCGAGGGGTATGTATTCTTTTTCCTGGAGTACGCGAAGGAGTTTTACCTGAAAAGCCGGGGATAGTTCGCCAATCTCATCCAGGAAAATTGTGCCGGTTTCGGCCATGGCAAAACGGCCGGGTTTATCTTTCTTAGCGTCTGTAAAAGCGCCCCGCACGTAACCAAACAGTTCTGATTCGAGAAGGGAATCGGGAAGCGCCCCGCAGTTTACCGCCACGAAAGGTTTCTCGCTGCGCGGGCTTAAATTATGAATAGCTCGGGTCAAAAGCTCCTTGCCGGAACCACTGGGGCCTTCAACCAAGACTGGGGCATCACTGTCCGCGATATCCGGCAGGATGGAGAAGGTTTCCTGCATGGCGTGATTCTTGCTGATAATATCCTGAAAGCTGTATTGAGCAGACAGTTGTTTGCGCAGTTCATCTATTACCGATAGATCCCGAAAGGTTTCGACGCCGCCGATTCTAACCCCGTTTCGGTCAGTCAGGATAGCGGTACTGATACTGACTGGTATCGGTTCGCCTTTTTGATTGAGTACATTGATATGTAGGTCAATAGTTTCCTCTCCGGTATCAATCGTATGCTTTAAGGCGCAATTACCCTGACAGATATTCGCGTTAAAAACATGGTAGCATTTTTGCCCTAAGGCCTCTGCTTTAGAGATGCCGATAATTCGTTCAGCCGCCCGGTTGAATGATTGGATGTTAAATTCCAGGTCCACCGTAAAAATCCCATCCGCAACGCTGTCTAAAATAATACTCAGGTCAAAGATGTCCTGCAGACGGTCCATTTAGTTCAGCCTCCCCATTTGCATTATGCAATGGAATTATTGCACAATATAATTATTGCATGATGCCGGGATTGTTTCAAGCAGCAGAGTCCCGAGCAAGTCCTGTGGAGCTTATCTCCTTGCGAGGCTTCAGTGATTGGTTGGCATAATAATTGCTTGATTATAGTTACAGGTGATGAACGATGATAATTGGGATTCCGGTGTGTCAGGAGATTATTGCTCCCCGCTTTGATTGCGCCGCGGAATTTTTAATTTTAGAGTTAGAGGGTAAAGAGATAGTAAAGAGGCAGGTCTTGTCGTTTGTGGAGCAGAACCCGCTGAGGAGAGCGCTTTTGATGATTCAAGTGCCGGTTGATACTATCATT
>CAYXHK010000223.1:0-3932 GCA_964464665.1 uncultured Syntrophomonadaceae bacterium | reverse complement strand
GTCAGCCACTGCTCGCGCCGGGCAGTTTTATCCTCAATCACCTTCTGCAGCGAGTGTAAAGCTGACCGACAAAGCAAAAAGTCGCGTTCGCGCTGTTGCATCTCTTGCTGCATCCGATTCAGTTCGCCCTCCGCCTCGGCTAAGGCCTTTACCTTTCCCGTTAAATCTTCCAGACGGGCGACTTCCCGCCGGGCCATTTCCCGGTGCGGTTCTTTGTTTTTGGCCTCTATTAATTGGGCCTCCGCAGAATCTTTCCGCTGCTGCGCGGCTGTAAGTTCCTGCTCCCTTTGCTTGATCTTTTGGTAGGCTTCACCCGCTTCCAGAATCCGGGATTGCAGGGTTTGCTCCGCATCCTCCAAAGCTGCGGCCTGTTTGGCCCGGCCACTCTCTTTCCTTTTAACTTCGCACGCCGCAAGCTGCGCCTCCAGCTCTTTAACCCTAAGCTGCGCTTTGGCTTGCTCGGCCAGCTTTTCCTGCGTCTTTTGCCCTTCCGCAAATAGCTGCTGGGTTTGGATCGTGCGCTGCTGACTCTTTGCCAGCTTCTCCTGTACCAGGCTGATTTCCGCCGCATGCTCCTGCTGCCGGCCGGCTAGTTCGGCGCGGCTTTGCGCCCTGGCTTCCTGGAGAATCCACTGCTGCCGGTCGGCAATCTGCTCAACTTTTTTTTGAATATCTTTGGCGGATTCCTTTAAAGACTCCTCAATCCGCCGGTATAATTCGGTGTGAAACAAGGTTTCCAAAATAAACTGGCGTTCGCGGGAATCAGCGGTCAGAAGCTTGCGAAATTGCCCCTGGGGCAGCATGACCACCTGCCGGAACTGATCGCTGCGAAAACCCAAAAGTCCCTCCACGGCATCAGTGACTTTAGTCCAGCCACTGGCCAGCACCTCACCCTCGTCATTTTGGCGCTCTATATCCACATTTTGGCGTTGCTTATTCGCGCTGTCCGTTCGCGAATGTCGATTCGCCAGCGGATCAACCGCTGATCTTGGAAATTCTACCGCACTCGCCACTTCATCCGCAGCTGCACTCACGCCTGCACCGGCCGCTCCAGCCACTGCAACCGCGCTACCCATGCCAACCGCTTCACCCGCGGCTGCACCGGCCGCTGCAAATGCGGCTGCACCCGCTCCGGCCGGCATTCGCCAAAGCGTAGCCTCGGGCCGCAGGGTCGTGGTGCCTTCTCCCCTCCGCTTGGGACGTTCCTGCTCGGGGTGGCGTTTAATCCGGTAAACCTCCTGGCGCAGGACAAAATCAAAAACCACCTCAGTAATCACCCCGGGGTCGGCGTGCTGACTGCGCATCTGCTTGCCTTCCCTTTCGGCACCGCTGCTGTCGCCGTAAAGCGCAAAACATATCGCATCCAAAATTGTGGTTTTGCCGGACCCGGTAGGCCCATGGATCAGGAAAATACTGCGATCCTTAAGGCGGGTAAAATCAATAATTTCCGTGCCGGCATAAGGGCCGAACGCGCTCATGGTCAGTTTAAGCGGTCTCATTTTCGCACCCCCGTTTCCGGCTGGTAGAGGCTGCTGACCGTTTCCGCAAACACCTGGGCCGCCGCTTCGCTTAAGCGCGACCCGGTAACCTGCTCAAAAAAGGAAGCAAACAGTTCAGCCTCAGTCAACCGCCGGTGATCTCCAACTGGTCTTTGCAGCTCATTACCCGCGGTTAAATAGGGACGATCTACCCGCAGCACATTCGGATAGACCTCCCGTAAAGTTCCCATAACGTTCAGGATCGCCCCAGTATCATTAAGGGTTACCATCAGGTAATCCTCCCGGTTTACCCCGGGCGGCGGTCCTTTGAGGATTTCCGGCAGATAACCGGTAATACACCGCACCTCCCGACGCGGGGTAAGGGGAATCGCCTCACTCTTTACGCTTCCGGCCGAATCCATTTCCACCAGGGTTACGGATTTTAGGTGTTCGGCTTCGGAAAACGAGTATTTCATTAAAGACCCGGCGTAGCGGATATGTTTGGCTCCCGCCGCCTGGGCCTGATGCAGATGGCCTAAAGCCACGTAGTTAAACGGCTGAAAATGGGCGGCCTCGATTGTGCCGGAGCCGCCTACCGAAAGAGGCCGCTCCGATTCACTGCTTTCGCCCCCGGCTACAAAAGCGTGCGCCATTACTACGGTCCGAACCCCGGGCCCGGGAGGAATCTGCGCCGTAAAATGCCCGAGCAGACGGGCCATGGCCAGGTCGTGACTTTGCGCCTCCGGAGCGGACAGCCGGTCCCGGACCAAGGCCGGTTCAGCAAAAGGCAGCGGACAAAAATAAACCGGACCCGCCGCGTCAGCAATAACCACGGGTGCTAAATCGCGTTCCAGCTGCCCCAGGACGTGCAAATCCTGACGGGCTAAAAGCCGTTGGCCAAAACCTAAGCGATCCGGGCTGTCGTGGTTGCCGGCAATCAGGATAATCGGCACCCGGTAGTCCATCAGGATTCGCGAAAGCACCTCATCCAACAAGCGAACCGCCTCAATCGGCGGCACAGAACGGTCATAAATATCACCGGCGATCAGAATAGCATCGGGCCTGGTATCCCGAACCAGCCGAATAAAATCCTCTAAAACATAAGCCTGGTCATCGGTCAGCTGAATCCCGTAGAACGTACGACCCAGATGCCAGTCGGAAGTATGTAAGATCCGCATCCCTAACCACCCCTCCGGTTTTACCATAATTACTAAGTTTTGCGTGTAATAATAAATTCCACATTGCCAGGCTAATTTCCTACCCCCAAAAAACAAAAACGGGGGGACAGTCCCCGCCCGAAATTTGTCGATAATCAATCGCTAGACTAATGCACTATATGCACTAATGCGCTAATGGACTAATAAGGAAGAAATTAAGATGCCGGTGATCACCCCAACAACCATACTGATCGTGGCTGAATGACCGCTGGCTAAGTCCTGCGCGTCAGGGATCAGGGAATCGCAAGTAATAAACAGCATCGCCCCAGCGGCAAACCCGAGAGATAAAGACAGCGCCAGCGGGGATATGTTCCCGGCGACTATTCCGATAAAGGCCCCTATCCCGACCGGCAATCCGGCTGCCAGGGTGCAGCCCAAGGAACCCAGCCGGTTGATTCCTCCCAGGATAATCGGGGTACAGACGGCCATCCCTTCGGGTAATTTTTGGATGGCAATCAAGATGGCCAGCCTTAATCCATGCAGATCATCAATTGCGTAGCTGGCCCCAATAGCCATACCCTCCGGAATGCTGTGCATGGTCATTCCGATGGCTAAAAGCACCCCGGTCCTTAAAAACTTCGCCGACTTGCTGGGTTCCTCGCTAGTCCCGTGGGAATGGGGAATAAATACATCCACCAACAGTAAACATAATGCCCCGATCATTAAACCCAGCAAGCCATAAAACATACTTCCCGCCTCAATCGCCTCCGGCATCAAGTCAAAACAGACGACTGCAATCATAATGCCCGCGGAGAAGCCCATCATCATACTCAGCCATTTTTCGCCCAGTTGTCCCAAAGCCACGGTAAGGAAACCTCCGGCCAGGGAACCCAGGCCGCCAGCTGCAAATCCCACTAAGGTGGCTACAGCTAAAACTGACATAATTACCCCTTTCCATCTCATAAATCTAGTCAGAATAAATAGTATCCAAAATTGCAGCCGTTAATAGATTATTATTACTGTTTATTATTGTTATTATTGTTATCATTAATCATTGTTCAGTTAGCTGAATTAATCAAGGGGCTGTTAGCTCGTTATTTATTGTCTCTTTAATTATTATCCGTTATGTTGTTGTTCGTTAATTGTTAATAGTAACTTTCCGGGCCTGGGCATCCCAGTTTACTTGCATCTGATAGGTTTGCGAAACAAAGCGCAGCGGCAGCAAGGTCCGTCCATTGATGATGCGGCCGGGGACATCCATTTCCGGCAGCGGCTGTCCGTTTAGGGTGGCGCGCGG
>CAYXHK010000222.1:0-3973 GCA_964464665.1 uncultured Syntrophomonadaceae bacterium | reverse complement strand
GGCTATGGGTAACAGGCGAAGATCCTCATCAATAATATGGACGGTGGCCCCGGCAGTTAAGAAAGGGATGATTTCCCATATTGAGGCATCAAACCCAAACCCCGAATAAAACGCCGTACTGTCAGCGGCAGTAATGTGGTGATAGTTGTTTTGCCAAGTGCATAAATTGACTAATGACCGATGCTCAATCATGACGCCTTTAGGATTGCCGGTAGAACCCGAGGTATAGATCATATACGCCAAATGATGCGGCTGGGTTACGGGTGACAGATTACGGCTATCCCCTTGATAAAGCAGAGGGCTCTCTAAATCCAACCAGTCCCCGGTAAAGTTTGCGCTTCTCTCGCGTAGGGACGGTTGACTGAGCAAAATTGCAGCGTTGCTGTCCGTCAACATGTAGAGAATCCGCTCATCCGGATAGGCAGGATCAATGGGCATATAGGCACCCCCAGCCTTCAGGACAGCCAGCACTCCTACCAACATTTCCAGGGAGCGGTTTGCCAAAATTCCAACAATCAGATCTGGCTTGACCCCGCGCCGGCGTAATTCCCTGGCTAATTGGTTAGCTTTAGCATTCAATTGACCATAGGTCATCCTCTGTTTACGCCAGACCAGAGCCGTTTGCTCAGGATCTTTTGTCACCCGGGATTCAAATAAATCCACAATGGTTTGCCCGGCCGGATAAGTGGCTTGGGTCTGATTAAATTCAACCAAAACTCGTTGCTCTTCTGCCGGCGTCATGATGGCAAGCTCCGCAAGCGTCTTGCTCGGTTGTTGCACAGCATCCGCTAACAACACCATTAAACGCTCGCTTAACCTTTGAATATCCTGCCGGCTAAACAGTGAACTATGATAATCAATCGCCAATTCCAGCACACCTTGCGATTCCCGAGAATTAGGATTGAGATAAATCGATAGGGGGGATGGATCAACACCGGGGCTAAACCAGGTTAATTCCAAACCGGCCGCGGAGTAAAATTCGGCTGCCAGGTTACGCCAATCCGGTGCTTGCACTAGATTAACAGACAACAATCCTTCGACCGACAAGTCCCGATCCTGCAAAATTTCAGCCAAGAGATCATAAGGATACTTATGATGTATCATACATCCCCTTAAACTCTTATTCACTTCCTGCTGGGTTGTTGTAAATGCAAAGTCTGACTGACAAGTTACCCGAACCGGCAAAGTGCTTACAAACATCCCCACGGTTTCCTTGTAAGGATCAACTCTTCCATGATGAGCAATGGTAATAACTTTGTCATAATCACCGGTAACCCGAGCTAAGTAACTGTAAAGAACCGTAAAAAATAACTGGAATAATGAAATGTGATTGGTCTGACAATAAAGTAAAGCTGCTTTATACAATGAATCAGTTAACTCAAAAACCAGCCGTTCAGTGCGGATGTCACCTAACTGCCTCTCAGAAAAAGCTAGATTCACTTCCCCCGGAACTGTGCCAAACTGCTCCAGCCAGAAATCCTGATCTTTCTGAAAAGCGGCCGACCGCAAATAGTCAGTTTCTGAACGGATATAATCTAAATACGAAACCTGCCTATCTCTCGCCAGCTCAATATCGCTCATCCCATGCTGGAGTTTTTCATAAGTTTCAATTATAAAACGGATTAAAAAATGCGCTGTCCAGCCGTCACTGATAATATGGTGCAATTTAAAAAATAAACCGCCGCCCTGACCTTCACCTAAACGGAAAATAGCAAAGTAAGAAAGCGGGGAATCTAACAAAACAAAGGGAATTTTGGTCTGTTCCGCCGCCCACTTTTCAAGCTCTTCCCCTTTAGAAAAATCTAATACCTCCAACTGCTGGGCTTGATATGGCATTACATACTGTTGAACATCACACAATTGATCCGTATCCACCTTACAAAGGCGCATCCGCAGCGCATCATGAGCAGCAACCGTCAGATCAATTGCCTGTGCCAACAGCGCCACATCCAGCGTACCCGTCAATTTAAGTGCTACGGCAATATTCGCCAGGCTGCTTCCTGGGTAGCGCTTTTCCATATACCAAATCCGCTTTTGCGGATGCGTCAGTGCGTAGTATTCTGGGTTCATTTCAGCATCTCCTTCTCTAGCAGTTCTTCCTCATACCCAATGTGACGAATCAGTCTGGGAATCCGCAGAACCACACCCGCTAGGATAATGGCTCCTAGCCCATTCATAATCAAAACTACGGTCGTTGAAAACCTATCAGCTAAAATCCCTACAACCATGTAAGAAAGAGGAGACATACCGGCAGCAATCGTACTGATTACTCCGAAAAATCGCCCCTTCAAGCCCGCCGGAATGATATGTTGAAACAACATAAAGGATAATGCCATCAACATTGCAAACATGGCGCCAATCAAACAAATCATACTTGCCATGAGATAGCCATTGATGGTCATGCCCAGGCCAACCATCAGTATTCCAATTGTAAACAGCCCTCCCGCATAGATTTCATAAAAATTGCGGAACCGTTCCCGAAAACTCAAAAAAACTGCCATTAATACAGCCCCAATTGACAAGGAAGTTTCAAACACGGCAACCCAGTTTACCGATTCATGCAAAACATTCTTCACTATCATCGGGATTAGAATGAATATGGGTACGATAAAGAAAGTCTCGCAGGCATAAATCAGGGTATACCAGCGGAGCCCCTTATTTCCACCAATATATTTGAAACCGGCTTTTAATTCAGCCAAATAATTATCTTTGTGTTCTTCCTCATCTCTATCTCCAGAAGAGTCTTCATCATCCGCAACTTGAGCATCCACCGATAAATTAGTTTTAATTAGCGCGAAAAACACAATGCCAAAGATATATAAAAGAACATTGACAGCAACCGCCTTTTGTATCCCGGCCGCAGCAATTATCGACGTACTAAGCACGGCAGCAATAATATTGGAAAACTCAATCGTTGAGGATTGAATGGCCGTTGCTCCCGGCAAGTGCTTTTCATCCACCAATAATCCAACCGACGCACTGATAGAATCCTCAAATACCGGTATAAAACAACTCATCAAAAAACTTAATATGCAAAGATATAAGAATTCCAAGCGGCCACTCCATAAAAGAATCAGGATAATTCCAACAAAGAAAGTCTGCATACTAACCCCTAGCAACATACATTTCTTTTTGTTATAACGATCAATCAAAGGGCCGACAAAGGGGCTAAGAAATAAAATTGGCAGAGCCTCAATCGACATGAGCATTCCCAGCCGCAAACCATTCTCCCCATCCTGAGAAATCAGCCACCAAGCAAACGTAATGGCAAAGAAGCGTTCTGCCACCGCAACAAGGCAATCACCGATAAAGAAGTTGCGAAAATCGGGAAACAAAGCTAGGGGATGGTTTTTGATCTTTTCGGTCCACATCATACTTAACGCCTCTTTTTACTGTCCAAAATTACGGTAACTCATGCAATAATACTATCAAGAAGATTTGAATCAATAAGCTTAAAAATCTTGCTAATGGGACTGTAATCAGGCTATAACGGCTCTCACAATGTTCATGCCATTTTTGTTTTCATAGGAGAGTGATTTCACTTTTTTGCGAACAAGGAAAAGACCCAAGCCTCCAATAACCCTCTTTTCGGCAGACAGAGTTATATCGGGGTCTTCAATTGCAAGCGGATTAAAGGGGTCTGTATTGTCAGATATCACCAAGACGATGCTGCCCTTGTCCAAGTAGATCTCAACCTCAATGCTTGGATCCGTTTCAGTTTTACCACCATACTTTATTATGTTTGTAACCAATTCTTCGATTATCAGCTGAATACTGAATAGCTTAGTCGATAGTTCATTTTGTTCACAAAGCGCTTCGATTTCCATGTTCAGAACCTCTAAATCGAAATCAGCAATTGATTTTTTATAATGATAGTGCGTATTGATTCCCCCTTCCTTTTTACTATCCCCACTGCCTTGTTAACCACCCATGCCTATAAGACACAACCACCAATGAAAATAAGGTTAGTAAT
>CAYXHK010000221.1:0-3980 GCA_964464665.1 uncultured Syntrophomonadaceae bacterium | reverse complement strand
AAGTTGAGCAGAAAGTTTTCCAGCCATTTGATGGATTGGATGTCCAGGTGGTTGGTGGGTTCATCCAAAAGCAGGATGTGGGGATGCCCAAACAGAGCCTGGGCCAGCAGAACCTTGACTTTTTCCACATCGTTCAATTCCCGCATCGCCTGTTGATGCAGTTCTTCCGGGATACCCAGTCCCATCAGTAACGAGGCTGCTTCATACTCCGCGTCCCAGCCGTTAAGTTCGCCAAATTCGCATTCCAGTTCAGCCGCCTTAAGGCCATCAGCATCGCTAAAATCAGCTTTGGCGTAAAGCGCCTCTTTTTCTTCCATAATGGCGTAAAGTTTAGCGTGTCCCATGATCACGGTTCTTAAGACCGGGTATTCATCAAATTCAAAATGGTTTTGCTTTAAAACGGCAAGGCGCTCGTTAGGCGAGACTACGACCTCACCAGTGTTGGCCTCGATTTCTCCGGAAAGAATCTTCAAAAAGGTGGATTTGCCGGCCCCATTGGCGCCAATTACTCCGTAACAGTTTCCCGGGGTAAATTTCAGATTAACCTCTTCAAATAATTTTCGTCCGCCGTATCTTAAACTGACGTTACTGGTACTTATCAAGATAAATTCATCCTTCATCGGTTATTTATTTGGCAAAATGCCTCAAAGTATAATAGCACAACCTGGCTTATTAAGCTATTTAAATAAGCTATTAGGCTATTGATCAAGCTATTTATATTAAGCTATTTAAATGCGGGGAGTGTCTTGTATAATAGAAGAGCGGGTCACGGTCTAACGGGTGACCGTCTAACGAGTGATGGACTAACAGTTTACAGTCTGTTGGGTGACGGACTAACGGGTTACGTCTAGCGGGTGACATCTGATCAGAAAGGTTCAAGGTGCGGATGGAATTACTGGTAATTGGTTTAATCGCCGGTGGCATAATCGGCTTTTTCTTTGGTTTTAAGGCGGGGCAAATGTCTGTAATCAGAAAGTTTAGGCTAAGGCCGGGACTGGATGGACAAGATCCTGAGTAGGGATCCGGAATAAGGGATTTGCTGTTAATAATGGCACCTTGTGGCAGATACAGGATGATGCTATAATCATAGCGAAAAGAGGGTTGTATCTTGAAAAAACGGCTTGCCTATCTGCTTAGGCCAAAGCTTTTTGCGGAATCAATCAAGGACATATCGGTGGAGGCGCTCCTTAAGCAAGGGATAAAGGGGGTCCTGGTGGATCTCGATAATACCCTGACCATCTGGGAGAGCGAGGTGCTGCCCCCAGATGCCATAGATTGGATCGGGACGGCGAAGGAGCAGGGTTTAAAGGTATGTCTGTTAAGCAATAACAAGGGCGAGCGCGTAAAACGGATTGCCGCAGTCCTGGATATCCCTTATGTGGATAAGGCGACAAAACCTCGGCGCCGCGCCTTCTGGCGGGGGATGGAGACTTTGGGAACGGATCCTTCGGAAACCGCGGTAATTGGGGATCAGATCTTTACGGATGTTTTGGGGGGCAATCGACTTAAACTATATACGATTCTGGTCGTGCCAATCAGCACCCATGAATTTACCGGGACCAAATTGATGCGGATCCTGGAAAGAGCGGTGCTTCGGCGGCTGCGGAGGGTGTGAGTGTGATGGACGGGATGGACGATCGTTTGACCATTACAGCATCAACCAGGGTTTTAGGGATTATCGGGTATCCGGTAGCCCATTCTTTGTCCCCGGCCATGCACAATGCTGCTTTTAGGAGCCAGGGACTGGACTGGGTTTATTTGCCCTTGCCGGTGCCTCCCGGGAAGCTGGCCGAGGCTTTGCGCGGCCTCGAGGCTTTGGGGATGGTTGGCGCCAACGTGACCGTTCCGTATAAGGAAGCGGTTGCGGCCGCTGCCGCTGACGCTGACGCTGACTGCGTGGAGGACCTGACTCCGGAAGCCGAACTGATCGGGGCGGTTAATGTGCTGGGGTTTAAAGATGGGAGCCTGATCGGCCATAATACGGATGGAACGGGTTTTTTGCAGGCGCTGCAGCAGGACGCCCAGTTTACGGTAAAAGGAAAGCAGGTCTTGATCCTGGGAGCTGGCGGGGCGGCCCGGGCGGTGGCGCTTACCTTGGCTAGGCACGAAGCACAGCGGATCGGCATAGCCAACCGCACTCGGCAGCGGGCGAAGGAGTTGGCGCAAACGGTTGAACAACTGATCGGTACTGAGGCTTACGGCTTGCCTTTGGCCACGGCGGATCTGGCTCCTTGGCTTGGTAGCGCGGATTTGGTGGTGCAGGCCTCCTCAGTGGGGCTGCACCCGGATGAAGAGACAGAAACGCTGTCCTGGTTTGATCCTTCATCCTTATCTTCGGACGCACTCGTTTGTGACCTTATCTATAATCCCAGCCCAACCCGGTTTTTGGCCTTAGCCGCTGCCAGAGGCTGTCGGACAATGGATGGCCTTGGGATGCTGCTTTACCAGGGGACACAGGCTTATACCTGGTGGACCGGCCGCGAAGCGCCGGTAGCGGTAATGCGGCAAGCGCTGCTTGATGGTCGGTCAGCTCTAGGAAAAGCTGAAAAAGACTGAAAAAAGTGTATATGATTGAGGTTTCAAAAGGTTAAAATTAATCAGTGCCTTAATCGTTAAAATACAATCCCAATTAAACGGCATCTAGGCTGGCATAGTGGAGAACGCTGGCCAAAATATATGCTGTATTGATGCGCCAAACCCATTTAGTATTAATAGTTGAGCGGTGTTCAAGCGAAAAGCGTCTGTTAACACTCTAACCATATAGCATATAGCATATAACACAAGCTTTGCGCACCTAGGTGACGGATACAAAAACACAAGCCTTGCGCACCTAAGTGACGGAATGTCATCATCCCCCACCTACCTCTTGCTGACGCAAGTATGGAAGGATTGAGGTGGTGGTATTCTGCTGATAAATCGAAAAAAACAGACGTTGCGTGCAGCAAGAAATACTTTAACTTTATAATTAATTTAATTTACTTTTGTCCCCTGAGGGGACAAAAAATAATAGACAAAGAGCGACAGATTATGACCGTTCAGGCGGATTTATTCAAGGAACCATAGTTTTTCTATAAATATTTTGAGGGATATCCCTATGAATAAGCTAAACCATAACCCAAAGAAATACCGGGATGGTTTTACCGTCATCGAGTTACTGGCGGTGCTGCTAATCACCGGCTTGGTTATGGGTTTGGGCATCCCGATTTTCAAGCGGACCATGGCTGATTATCAGCTGCAGCAGTCCGCGGAAAGAATGGCTTGGGAAATAAGGTCGCAGCAACAGGAAGCCATGGCCAGCGGTACTAACCGGCAGATTGAATTTTTTTATTATGGGGGTTATTATAAGATTTTAAAACCACAGCCGCGGAATGTTTTTTTCCCGGAGGACGTTACGTATTCTTATCTTACTTTGCCTAAGTCAGGGGGAAATCGTTATTTATTGACTTTTAACCACTCCGGGGGGCCTAATTTAGGTGGAACCGTGGCTCTGAAAAATGATTATGGCCGTGAAAGATTCGTGATAGTAAACCCGGTAATTGGTCGGGTGCGGGTATCAGATGTGCCCCCAGACTAAAGACTAAGGATAAGATATAACGGCTTGAGGATGGATTAAGCAAGGCAAAAATTTCAAAAGTGGAGGAAGTGGGCAAATAATCATAATCAAAGGATTTGCCCTTGTACATAACGGCTTGAGGATAAATTAAGCAAGGCGAAAATGCCAAAAGTGGAGGAAAGGTAATTATGGGCACTTTACGTTATTTAACGGCCGGAGAATCGCATGGTCCGGCTTTGATTTCGATTTTAGAAGGGATTCCGGCTGGCCTTTTCATCGCCAAGGAAAAGATTGACGCGGATTTGCTGCGCCGGCAGGGGGGATATGGCCGCGGTGGTCGGATGAAGATCGAACGGGATCAGGTTAGTTTGCTGTCCGGGGTGCGAGGGGGATATACCCTGGGCAGTCCGATCAGTTTGATGATTCA
>CAYXHK010000220.1:0-3999 GCA_964464665.1 uncultured Syntrophomonadaceae bacterium | reverse complement strand
AACCCAGCGCGTCTTCAGAAATAAGACCGCGGACGCCTGTTGGAAGAGGCTCAAATTTAACGGCTGCGTAATGGACATTGAAGAGGATCAAACAGCGGTATGCGCAGTGATCCGGGTGTAAACCCAGCGCGTCTTCAGAAATAAGACCGCGGACGCCTGTTGGAAGAGGCTCAAGTTGAACGGTTGACAGGGCATATCCGATTATGCTAAAATTTGAATCTGGTAGGTTGTGTCCTACCCAAACCGCACGGTACGGGTTTTTAAACAGCGAAAGCTTACCTGCATACCGGCGAGTCTAGGGCGGGGAGGTGTAAATCTTGTACGCAATTATTGAAACCGGGGGCAAACAGTATCGGGTTGAGGAAGGTAATGTCCTCAAGGTCGAGAAACTGGCTGCTGCCGAAGGAGAAACCGTTGAATTAGATCGGGTTTTAGCTCTGAAAAAGGACGATCAGTTGACTGTTGGAGCTCCCTGGGTCGCCGGAGTCAAGGTCTTGGCGCAGGTGCTGGAACATGGACGAGGCAAGAAGATTATTGTCTTCAAGTATAGGGTTAAGCACCTTTATGGTAAAGGTTAAGCTAGAAACAACCAGTGCCGGGGAAATTGTGGCCTTTGAAGTTAAAGGGCATTCTAACTATGCGGAGCACGGTCAGGATATTGTTTGTTCGGGCATCTCAGCTATAGCTCAGACCGCAGTTTTGGGACTCACCCATTATTTGCCGCATCCGCCAAAGCTTCAGGTTGAAGCCGGTTACTTAAGTTGTTCTCTACCAAAAGACCTTACCCCAGCCGAAAAGGGACGAGCAGAAGTTATTTTGCAGACTATGACTTTGGGAATGGAGCAGATCGCCCAAAGCTATCCGAAAAATCTGCGCTTGGTTCGGCAAGTGGTCGAGACTTAAGCTGGACGGGTATTTAAGGAGGTGTTACAGATGATCCTGCAAAACTTTGATTTGCAGTTGTTTGCGCATAAAAAAGGAGTGGGCAGTTCCCGAAACGGCCGCGACAGCAATGCCAAACGGTTGGGCGTTAAACGTTCGGATGGTCAATTCGTGACGGCCGGAAACATTATTATTCGGCAGCGCGGCACGAAGATTCATCCGGGTAAAAACGTAGCCATTGGCAAAGATGACACCCTTTACGCTCTTACGGATGGAATAGTCCGGTTTGAGCAAAAGAGCCGGGACAAGAAGAAAGTCAGTGTTTACGATGAGGTAATTGCCGGTACACAGGTAATGTAACGTATTGAGATGTACAATAATTTCCCCCCTGGAGCCACCAGGGGGGTTCGTTGTATTTTGTCGGGGAGGGGGCAGCGAAGATGGGTAGTTACGCAGAAGGGGACCAGTGTATTCCGATTGGGGAAATTATCCACCTCTTGAAGACCCAGCGGCACGATTTTGTTAATCACCTGCAGGTTCTGCAGGGTTATCTCCAATTGGGGAAAACGGAAATGGCCGTCAAGTACCTTAAAGATATCAGTCATGAAATGACTGAAAACGGCCGGGTTTTACAGTTGCCCTGGCCGGAATTGGCGGCAGTGCTGATGCTGAAGGATAAACAGGCCAGAGCTGATCAAACTAAGGTTAAGCTATCCTTAGGGAACAACCTGGAAAAAGTCTGCGAAAACCCTTCAGAGATCGTAGCCAGAATTATCGGGGATATTTATGAATTGATTTGTAAGCATCTGGGCAGTTGTTCCCTCGACCGGCAGCAGATTCAGGTGGAGGTCAATGTTGAAGATGGCGCTTATGTAATTCGTTTTTCCTGGCCTCAGGACCCGGAGGAATTCGATAAAATCAGTTTACTGGCCCACCCGGTTATGGCAGCCGCTAAGAAAAATCTGCGTAAAATTGATTTGCAGGATCAAAAAGACCGGATCCTCCTGACCCTGTATCTGCCGGAATGTGCGAATAACCCGGTTAATTGAAAAAACATCAATGAATACTTTGGCGAATACTTTCGCCAGGTTAACCCTATCGGTTTTAACCCGAACTAAATAGTATTTAATTGTTTTAATAAGCAATTAATAAGCAATTAATAAGCAATTAATAAGTTAATTTTTTCTAAGGATAAGGTGAGGCATCCAGCTTATGTTTTATGATACCGCTAAAATAATGGTGAAGGCCGGCGATGGCGGCAATGGAGTAGTGGCCTTCCGTCGGGAGAAGTATGTGCCGGAGGGCGGACCCAGTGGGGGAGACGGCGGAAATGGCGGGAGTATAATCTTAGTCGCGGACCCGGGTCTTAGGACTTTGATTGATTTCCGTTACCAGCGCCACTACCGGGGAGAACGGGGCCAGCATGGGCAGGGCAAGAACATGCACGGCAGCCGCGGTGAAAATTTAAAACTGAGGGTGCCTTTGGGAACGATAATCCGGGATGCGGATTCGGAAGAACTCCTGGCCGATCTGACGGAACCCGGTCAGGAAGTGGTTGTGGCCAAGGCGGGACGCGGCGGGCGGGGCAATGCCCGTTTTACCAGTTCGATTCAGCGTTTGCCCGATTTTGCGGAAAAAGGGGAACCGGGGGAAGAACGCTGGCTGCGTCTGGAATTAAAAGTTTTAGCGGATGTCGGGCTGATTGGTTTTCCGAATGCCGGCAAATCTACTCTGATTTCCCAGATTTCAGCGGCCCGACCCAAAATTGCTGATTATCCGTTTACTACTTTGGTACCCAATTTAGGGGTGGTGCGTTTAGAAGCGGGCCGCAGTTTCGTGGTGGCGGATATACCGGGACTAATTGAAGGCGCCCACACCGGGGCCGGTTTAGGACATCAGTTTTTGCGGCATGTGGAAAGAACCCGGTTGCTGCTGCATCTGGTGGACATTGCTGGGACCGAGGGACGGGATCCTCTGGACGATGTGGAAGTGATCCAGAAAGAACTGGCCCTCTACAGTCCAGATTTAGCTACCCGGCCGCAGCTTTTAGTAGCCAATAAAACAGATTTACCGGAAGCGGCGGAGAACCTCGAACGACTTAGAGCAAAATATGGTCCGCAGCACGAAATCCTGGCCATCTCCGCCTTAACGACGCAAGGGTTGACGGCATTAATTGGCCGGACCGCGGAACTGTTGGATCAGTTGGAGATTCCCGAGCCGTTAAAACCGGAAAGCAGCAGCGAGGATGAAAAAGTTACCCGGCTTTCCGAGGGGGACGGATTCAAGATAGATCAGGAAGACGGAGTTTGGGTGGTTAGAGGCAAAAACCTGGAACGCTTATGCTCTATGACCGATTTTAGCAATGATTCAGCGGTGCGGCGATTCCAATTCCTGATGCGCAAGATTAAGCTGGACGATGCGCTGCGCGAGGCCGGAGTCAAAGCGGGCGATACGGTCCGGATTCTCGATTTGGAGTTTGATTGGGCGGATTAGCCGGGTATTGGCGCTTCGGTAAACTAGACCGGAATATTGATTAGCAGGTTAGGTGTGAGAAGAGAGTGAACAGGGAACAGTATCGTTTGGCGATCAGCAAGGCAAAAAGAATCGTGGTTAAAATAGGGACCAGCTCGCTGACTTATCCCACGGGAAAATTAAATCTCTCCCGGCTGGAAGGGTTGGTGCGAGAGGTAGCAGATATCCAAAACGAAGGTCGGGAAATGATCTTGGTATCCTCCGGCGCTGTCGGGGCGGGTTTGGGTCGCTTAGGGTTTAAGCGGCGACCCAGCAAGATACCGGAGAAACAGGCTGCCGCAGCGGTAGGTCAGGGAATCTTGATGCACATCTACGAAAAGCTTTTTTCGGAGTACGGTCAGGTAGTGGCGCAAGTTTTATTGACCCGCTTCGATCTGCTGGAGCGGCGCTGTTATCTGAATGCCCGCAATGCCTTGATGACGCTGCTTAATTTGGGAGTGATCCCGATTGTTAACGAAAATGATACCATCATCGTAGAGGGACTGCATTTTGGGGATAACGATACGTTATCCGCTTTAGTGGCCGGGTTGGTCGAAGCTGATCTCTTGCTGATTTTATCGGACATTGACGGTTTATATACGGCGG
>CAYXHK010000219.1:0-4043 GCA_964464665.1 uncultured Syntrophomonadaceae bacterium | reverse complement strand
AAAAACTGACTGTACCTCTTGTTCACCGGAAATAGTTCTCAATAAATCCTGTTTTTCATAATAGTCAATCAAGGGAGCAGTCTGGGCCTCATAAACACTCAACCGTTTTTCAACAGTCGGACCAGCATCATCAGACCGTTGATAGATTTCTCCCTGGCATTTATCACAAATACCCGCCGACTTAGGCGGCCCGTATTCGGCGTGATAAGCCGTGCCACAGTTTCGACAGACCAGCCGTCCGGCCATCCGAGCGAGAAGGCTCGGGCGACTGACTTCAATATTAATTACGGCATTTAAATCCCGATTCAGTTTTTTAAGAAGCTCCTTTAAAGCTTCGGCCTGCACCACGGTCCGTGGAAAACCGTCCAGCAGAAAACCCTTTTCGCAGTCCGGCTGAGCCAGTCGATCGCGGATAATACCAATAGTTACTTCATCGGGAACTAATTGCCCAGATTCCATATAACCTTTGGCTTTGAGCCCCAGCTCGGTTTTCTGCTGCAAAGCCTCTCGAAACATATCTCCGGTAGAGATATGCGGAATGTCAAACCGCTGCCCTAAAAACGCGGCCTGCGTGCCTTTTCCGGCACCGGGGGGTCCCATTATAATTAAATTCATCTTGCTCACTCCTATGGATAAGCATCCTTGGATTAAACTGCGGTTCCTACTTCATAAAACCCGAATAACTCCTGAGTAAGAGATGGGATTCAATTTGTTTCATGGTTTCCAAGGCTACCCCAACCACAATCAGTAAGGCTGTGCCGCCAAACCAAATGCTGGTTATTTGCGTTATCGCAATTACAAAGTTAGGGAGGATCGCGATCAAGGCCAAGAAAACTGCTCCGGCCAAGGTTATCCGAGTAAGCACCCGTTCAATATACTCCGCGGTTGGTCTCCCGGGGCGAATACCCGGTATGAATCCGCCGTATTTTTTCAAGTTTTCCGCGACATCTGCCGGATTAAAGGTAACTGCCGTATAAAAATACGTAAAGAAGATGATCAGCAGGGCATACAAAACATTATACGGCACGGTCCCAAAATGAAAATATTGGTTAATAAAATTACCGATGCCCGACGAACCAAACCAAGAAGCAATCGTAGCCGGAAACATCATGATCGACATCGCAAAGATAACCGGGATTACCCCAGCCTGATTAACTTTTAAAGGCAAGTGGGTTGACTGGCCTCCATAAACTTTGCGGCCAACCACTCTTTTGGCATACTGTACAGAAATCCTTCTTTGACCTTCATGCATGGCTACCACACCGGCAATTACCAACAAGGCAATAGCGATGAGCAAAAAGACATTTAAGAAATTAACCGTACCCGCCTTGAGATACTCAAAGATTGAAATCACCCCAGCTGGAACCCTGGCGACAATTCCCGCAAAAATGATTAAGGAAATACCATTCCCAATCCCTTTTTCGGTTATCAATTCCCCAATCCACATCAGAAAAGCGGTTCCCGCCGTTAAAGTAATGGCAATCACCAAATACGATCCGATGGAAGGATTCATTATTGCTGTTGCGCCGCCGACTTGGTAACGACCCAAGGCAATCGCCATACCGATAGCTTGAATAAATCCAAGAATTACGGTGCCGTAACGGGTATACTGGACGATTTTTTTGCGGCCTTCTTCCCCTTCTTTAGCCAGTTTCTCCAGTTTTGGTATGACCACTGTCAGGAGCTGCATGATAATCGAGGCGTTAATATACGGGGTAATACTCATGGCAAACACCGTAAACCGCTTAAAAGCTCCCCCGGAGATCACATCAAAAAATCCAAACAACTGGTTGTTTAATAACTGGCCAAAAACCTCATGGTTAATGCCGGGTACTGGAACATGGGCGCCAATTCTGAACACCAGAAACATTACCAGGGTAAAAATGATTTTGAATCGCAAATCTGCCAGTTTCCACGCCGTCTTGAAGGTGGCCAGCACCTAAATCACCTCGACTTTGCCTCCAACGGCCTCAATTTTTTGAGCAGCCGTCTGACTTACTGCATTAACCTTAATGGTCAATGCCTTTTCCAGATCGCCTTGGCCTAGTACCTTTACCCCATCGGCAAAGTACTTGATTAAACCGGCTTCTTTTAAAGTTTCCCGCGTAACTACCGTTCCGTTTTCAAAGAGATTCAATTGTCCCACATTTACGATGACAATTTCTTTTCTCCATTTGTTGTTAAAACCCCGTTTGGGAACCCGTCTCTGTAAAGGCATTTGTCCGCCCTCAAAACCAGGACGTACTCCTCCGCCGGATCGCGCGTTCTGCCCTTTATGGCCGCGTCCCGCAGTCTTACCTAAACCAGAACCAATTCCCTGACCTTTCCGGGTGCGAGGTTTTCGCGAACCGGGAGCGGGTTTAAGCTCGTGCAATTTCATTAGTTGGCACCTGGGTTTAACCATCTGATCCGCAAACCAGACCAGGTGCTTCCCCCCTTCGCTTTTGACTTACTCCACCTCTTCGACTTCGACCAAATGATTTATTTTATTCACCATGCCCCTAATTTCCGGGGTATCGTTATGCATTACAAAATGATTGAGCTTTCTTAATCCCAGGCTTTGAATGACGCGCTTTTGGGCCTCGGGATAGCCGATTCCGCTCTTTTTTAAAGTTACCTTTAGCCGCTTGGCCAATTCCCTCGCCTCCTAGCGCAATTCTGCCACTGATTTTCCTCTAAGACTGGCCACATCTTCCGGTCGCTTTAAACTCTTTAACCCGGTGATGGTTGCGTTGACCATGTTGTTCGCGTTTGAAGAACCCAAGGATTTGGTAAGGATATCTTTTATTCCCGCTGCCTCTAAGACCGCACGCACCGGACCACCGGCAATAACCCCGGTTCCAGCTGAGGCTGGTTTCAAAAGTACGCGGCCTGCTCCAAAACGTCCTAAAATCTGGTGAGGAATCGTAGTGCCATTAGTCGGAACCTCTATAAGATTCTTCTTAGCGTCCTCAATCCCCTTGCGGATTGCTTCCGGAACTTCGTGGGCTTTACCTAACCCGGCACCTACCCGACCCTTTCCGTCACCAACTACGACCAAAGCACTGAATCTAAAACGCCGTCCGCCTTTTACCACTTTGGCTACCCGATTCACAAAAACTACTTTTTCCGTAAATTCATCTTGGTTTTTAGGTTCCATTACCGTTCGAGCCATCTAAACTTATATCCCTCCTCTCCTTTAAATTTTTAAACCGGCTTCCCTGGCTGCATCCGCTAAAGCTGCAATCCGACCGTGGTACAGATTCCCGCCGCGGTCAAAAACCACTTGCGTGATCCCTTTTTCTAAAGCCCGCTGCGCAATTTGCTGTCCAACCTTTTTCGCTGCTTCAACGTTTCCGCCGCTCGCGCCGCGCAGAGCCGCATCCAGGGTTGAAGCTGCAACCAAAGTACTTCCGGTCGTATCGTTAATAACCTGGGCATAGATGTGATTTAGGCTGCGAAAAACACAAAGACGCGGTTTATCGCTGGTGCCCATGATTTTTTTTCGAACGCGCAAGTGCTTCCCTATCCGAATTTTTTTTCGATTGATTTTTCTAAGCAATCCTCGTCACTCCCTCTAGGCTACTTTCTGCCCTTGGCCCCAGTCTTACCCGCCTTACGACGTATGACTTCACCTTCATACCGGATCCCCTTGCCCTTGTAAGGCTCTGGTTCGCGACGGGACCTGATTGTAGCCGCCAGGGCGCCAACCTTTTCTTTATTCGTTCCCTTGACAATTATCCGATTAGGTGCCGGAACTTCTATCTCAAGCCCGTCTTCTGGTTCAATTTCTACCGGGTGCGCATATCCCAGAGTCAGCACCAGTTTATTTCCTTGCATCGCGGCGCGGTACCCCACCCCGGAGATTTCTAGGACTTTTTGATATCCCTTGGTAACTCCTTCAACCATATTGGCCACCAAGGTCCGGGTTAATCCATGCATGGATCGATGTAACTTCTCATCAGAGGGCCGCTGCACGAGCAACTGATTCCCCTCAATGGTTAAGAGCATATCTTTGGATACCTGGCGGGACAACCGTCCCTTCGGCCCATTCACCGTCACCA
>CAYXHK010000218.1:0-4066 GCA_964464665.1 uncultured Syntrophomonadaceae bacterium | reverse complement strand
GCCTCGAGTCTTCTAAAGACGGCGGCATCCCCTTTCTCGGCGACGTAGCGATTGACGCCTTGCTCAAACACCACTACCCCGAAGATATCCCGACCGTCTTTCGGCTACACCTGATCTGGCAGAACGCGGGGCACAAAAACCCGCGCACCCTGACCGCGCTGGCCAAATCCGTCGGCGACAACCAAATATTTAATCGGTTAGATGTCCAGGTTATCCGCGACAAGGCAAACTGGAATGAAGCAATAAACGAAGAAGCCGCTTTGCTGGAATTATCCCTTTCCGAACTGCTAGAAACCAAACTATACGGCAGCCTGACGGCTGCTTTAGGAGCGGAACAACCGGCAGCAGTCATGCAGTTTGTTCTGCGGGCTGCGGAAAAGATCCTTGCCGAACGTTACGGCAGTCTAGAAACCCTAAGGAACGGTCAGGCCTGGGAAACAGCGCAGCTGCGCCATAGCCTTACCCCTCCCCGGCTCCAGGATCAATTGAGCCTGGCTATTTTGGAAGAACTGGCCAATCCGCGGTACAAGCTGCACCACAGCAAACAGGACGCGCTCACCGATAAAAAACAGGCGCTGCTTGCCTTAAGCGGTTTATTAGAGATTGCGGCCCGCAAAGACTTCCCGGCGCTTCTGGCGGAGCAGCAGTCTTTAACTGACGTACTCGGGCTGCTCACCTTAAAACGCTTTTACATCCCAGCAGAATTTGCGGATAAGGCCCGGGAATTAGGACTCTCCAGTGAGACCGGGGCTGATGCGTTGATTAAATACTTAAGTTCGGGAGAAACTACGTATGCTAAAGCGCGGGCCATCGGCCTCTTAGGCCGGATCGGGCATCTCCCGGGTATTCCGCTGATTATCCAAGAGCTGGCCTCGGACCAGGACTGGCTGCGTCAGGAGAGTATCCTGGCCCTGACCCGCATCGGTCTCCCGTTTTTAGATTATTTGGAAGACAATTTTACGGAGATCCCATTGGAGGCTTGGGAGGGAATTGCCGAGGTCCTGGCTCATTTACCGGTAGAAAGATCCGCGGAAATAGCTTACGAGGCTTGGCTGCAGCCGCAGATTCCCAAAAGCGACGCCTTGTATATGGTACAGGAAAGAATCGGCAGTCTCCACTCGATCGAGAGACTGGCTGAAATCTACGAAACGAATCCCCAGTTGGCTGGCACCAGTTTAGAATTGATGTGTGAGATCCATGATTTCACCGACCTGCCTATTCTGGCCGAGGTTAGAGAGGCAAATAGGCTGGAAGCGGAGGAAATGGCGGCTTACCAACAGGAAATGTGGCAGGAGTTTAACCGGAAACAAGACGAAGAGAAAGAGCGAATTGAAGCAGAAAGGGTAAAGCAGCTCCTGGCTGGGGACAAACCGGTAAAACCAACCCCAATTACCAAGACCGCTAAAGATAAAATTGAAAGAAACGATCCCTGCCCCTGCGGCAGCGGCAAAAAATACAAAAAGTGCTGCGGAAAATAACATGCTGCCTTAAGGGAAAATCAATATGGAATTATTCGTATTCGTTATTACGCTGAGCCTGGCTGGTAATAAATGCTGCTGCGCTGAGCCTGGCTGGTAAATAAATGCTGCCCTAAAAAAAGCAGCTTAAAGGAATAATAGGATGATAAGAGTATCCGGAATCAAAATGGCGCTCGAGGAAGACCCCGACCGCCTAAGATTAAAAGTGGCCAAGAAACTGCGGCTTAAGGACAAAGAAAACCAGCTGCTTGAGTGCCGTATTTTTAAACAGTCGATCGATGCCCGCAAACCGGGAATCATCCATTTCGTTTATACGGTTGACGCGGCGGTGACCAACGAAGCGCAGCTTCTGGCTAAACTTAGCGGGGACCGGGACATTTCCCAGACCCCGCAGCTTAAATACGTGCCGGTGACCCCGGGAACGCAGAAATTAGGACAGCGCCCGGTCATCATCGGCAGCGGCCCGGCCGGCCTGTTCGCCGGGCTGATTTTGTCGGCTCAAGGCTATGCCCCGCTGCTTTTAGAGCGCGGCCCAGATATCGACACCCGCGCCCAAAAGGTGGCTAAATTCTGGGAAACCGGCGAACTCGACCCGGAGGCTAACGTTCAGTTTGGGGAAGGCGGGGCTGGCAGTTTTTCGGATGGAAAGCTGACTACTTTGATCCGGGACCCCCGCTGCCGCAAAGTACTGGAGGAACTGGTCGAGGCCGGCGCTCCCCCCGAAATCATGTACTCTTATAAACCGCATGTCGGCACCGATGTTTTTCGGGAAGTGGTTAAAAAAATCCGCCACAAAATCATTGCTTTGGGCGGAGAAGTTAGGTTTAACTGTAAAGTTACCGACATAATCTTTTCCGGGGCAGCGGTTAGCGGGGTAGTTATCAACGAAACGGAAACCTGCCCGGCGCAGGCAGTCTTACTTGCCATCGGGCACAGCGCCCGTGATACATTTGCCCGCCTTCTGGAGCGCGGGGTAAAAATCACTCCCAAGCCCTTCTCCATCGGTCTGCGGATTGAACATCCCCAGCCTATGATCGATCAGGCCCAGTTCAAAGACTTAGCCGGCCATCCCCGCTTAGGGGCGGCAGACTATAAATTATCGTATCACTCGCCGACCGGCCGTTCCGCCTATACCTTCTGCATGTGTCCGGGCGGATACGTTGTAGCGGCCGCTTCCGAAGCAGGAGGAGTAGTAACCAACGGCATGAGCAATTATGCCCGCGACGCGCAAAATGCCAACAGCGCGCTGCTGGTGGGGGTCAAGCCGACTGACTTTCAGAGCGCTCATCCGCTGGCCGGGGTGGAATTTCAGAGACATTGGGAACGCCAAGCCTATGTCTGGGGCGGAAAAAACTATCAGGCGCCAGTCCAGTTATTAGGCGACTTCCTTTTAGACCGAACTTCTCGGGACTTGAACTCCGTAACTCCGACCTACCCCAGGGGCTTTATGCTGGCGCCCTTAAACGAATGCCTCCCCGATTACGTGGTCAGCACGCTCAAGGAGGCTACGGCCGATTTCGGCCGCAAACTTAAAGGCTTTGACCGGCCCGACGCCGTATTGACCGGGGTGGAAACCCGCAGTTCATCACCGGTCCGGATTGAAAGGGATTCTGCCTATCAGGCCAACCTCCGCGGCCTATACCCGGCCGGTGAGGGAGCCGGGTATGCCGGCGGGATCATCTCCGCTGCTGTAGATGGCATCAAAGTTGCCGAAGCCATCATTGCCGCCTATAAACCCCTAAGTTAAATGCTGGTTTATTTTCTGTTTCAGCTGCTCTTTGCCGGTCATCCCAATAATTCGGTCGATCTCCTCCCCATCTTTGAACATGATCAACGTCGGAATGCTCATCACGCCCAGCTTGCCGGCTACCTGCCGATTGCTGTCCACATCCACCTTGGCCACCTTTACCCGATCCTTGTACTCTGCGGCCAATTCTTCTACCACCGGCCCAATCATTTTGCAGGGGCCGCACCAACCTGCCCAAAAATCCACCAAAACCGGCGTACTGTTGTTAAGTACTTCTTCATCAAAAGTAAGATCCGTAACTACTACCGCATTGTCACTCATTATCGTGACCCCCTCATCTCGTTTTTAAACCTCTGGTCTTATCGATCTTATTTTATTTTTAACTATTAATCAAACCATTGCCTTTAAACAACTTTTTATCAAACCATTGTCCTTAATGATTTAATTTGAGCACAGTCTGGAGCGCTTTGCGGAAAGCCGCGTCCGAAGTCAACCCTTTATCCTCAGCGGACAAATGACAACAAAGCAGGTAGTGCTCAGCCAATTTCACGGTCAGTTTATCCACCGCAGCCCGAATAGCGGTCAATTGATATAGAATATCCTCGCACTCGCGACCTTCCAGGATCATTTTTTCTATTCCGCTAAGGTGTCCTTGAACGGTTCTTAATCGATCAATTATTTCCTTGCGCTCAGACTCATTTACCTGAGCCACAAAAAAATCACCTCCCTTAAGCCGACTGGAATTCGGCTCCGATGCTTACCCCCTCCCCCGGGGGGCGCCTTATGATTATAGGATATACTTTCTAACTTAGTATGTCAAGATGTTATTTAGTTAAACCAA
>CAYXHK010000217.1:0-4101 GCA_964464665.1 uncultured Syntrophomonadaceae bacterium | reverse complement strand
CGTTAGAAGGTGCTGCTATGATTCATGAGTTCAGCTTACTTTTACTGGTATTTGCACCTTGTTTTAATCGGGTAGCCGCGTTCCGATGGTTCGCTTTAATTATTTTTGGGATGATTATCCGCCTTGATTTCCATGGAGTAACCTCTTTCATTCGTTGGTTAGCCTTAGATCCCGAACATTATGAAGCATTGCTGAGCTTTTATCGGGCCACATCCTGGCGATTGTCAGAAATTACGCGGCGTTGGTTAAATCTCATTCTTGAAAAAGGTTCACCAATTTGCATCAATGGGTTTCTCATGATGGTTGGAGATGGAATTAAACTCTCAAAAGAAGCTGAGCGAATGCCTGGCGTAAAAAGTCTGCATCAAAAATCCGATAATTCTGGTAAGTGTTATTTTGATAAACTTAATGCAAGAGCAAGGCCTAGAAAAATAGGTTGACCTTCAATAATAAAAAGGAGGTCATCCCAGTGTCAAAAATCTACAAACGTTACGCTCCCGATTTCAAATTGAAGGTGGTACAGGCCTACCACTCTTCAGGCAAGATCCAGCCGGAGATTTGCGCCGAATTCGGCATCTCTCGATCCGCGCTTTGCCAATGGGTTAAGCAGTATAAGAATAACGGGATTGGGGGATTGGTCAACAAAAAGACTACGCCTAAACGACCCGCCCGGCAAACCGCCAAAAAGATTATCCAGGAGGTGGCTGAACTTAAACAACAGGAAGAGCATAAATACCGGGGACTACAGTCATTTTCGGATTATCTTAAGCGCTTCAAAGGAATAAGCCTCTCCATCACTACCTTAAGCAAGATTTTTAAAAAGCAGGGCATTCCCTCCGGGGCCGAAAATTATCAGGAACAAGTGGTTCAGGTTAACCCCCGCAAAGCGGAGTTGTTAGAGAAGGAAGTATTATCCGAACTTAACCAGTGGGAAAGATTCGAAAGAACCGAACCGAATAACCTGTGGCAGATGGATATCACTTCCTTCTATATTAAAGATGAAGGCAAGGTCTATCTTGTCGATATCATTGATGATTTTTCCCGGTTCTTGATTGGCTGGGGGTTATTTCGGGAACAGACTTCCGAAAACGTGCTCCGGGTCTTAACTGAAGCCATTAACCGACATGGGGCGCCCCAGGAACTTTTAACCGATAACGGCCGGCAGTTTACCTCCTGGCACGGCATAGCCGCTTTCGAGGTTTTTCTGGATAAACGTAAGATTAAACATTTAAGGAGTAAACCCCACCATCCCCAGACCCTGGGGAAGTTAGAACGCTGGCACGGCACGGTTAAAAAAGAACTGCTAGAGGTCAAGTTTTTTCACTCCCTGGTAGAAGCCCGGGCCGAGATCCAAAACTATGTGGATTACTACAATTACCACCGTACCCATACGGCCCTGGCCGGATTAGTCCCGGCGGACCGCTACTTCGGAATTGCCAATCAAATCAAGGAAGCCAATGGTTTAGTTTCAAAGCAGACTAGCGATAACCCGGAAGTTTACCTGATCGGCAAAATAGCCGGTCAAAACTTTAGAATCCAAAAGATTGCGGACAGCCTTAAACTCTATAGGGAACGAGACTTGATTTATCAGTTGCGGCTCGACGAATTAAAAGGCTTATGGGGAAAGATTTACGGTACCCCCAGTCCTAATAATCAACCCACCCAGAGTGAGTTTAGCTGAGCCAGAGCAAGTTAATCGGCAAGGCCCCGAAGGATAAATGGGGGGCACCAGCCGTTAGGCTGGGGGGGACCGTTTATGTTCGGGCCTTGACGGGACGAGCCCGGGCCATATAATGAACGGGCACGAGCGAAGGAGATCAGCCGCCACCCATCGTGTCGTTCCCTTCGCCCGTCGCCAGACGGCCAAATGGCCCGGGCGAAGTTCCAGTCAAGGTTGCCTTGCCCTCCTTTTAATCCTTGGGGAAAGGGCTTAAAAGCCTAAGCTTTTTCCCTAAAGATTAAAAAACAGGTGAAACAGATCCTTTTATCTGCTATTCTTGGAATCGACGAAAACCCACAAGAATAGAGAGGACCTGTTTCTATGGACAGAATAGCAGTTAGTAAAGACAATCTCAAGCCCTTCTTTCATAAAAATCAGTTGGGAATGATCACCCAAAGCCAAATTGCAAAGGAATTAGGGGTATCTAAGCAATATGTTTCCCGGATCTTTGGTGAACTTCAGACTGCCTTAGACGAGGCAACCCGGGATAACCGGGGCCGTCCCCGTAACTTAGATTCTAAACAGACCAATTCTGCGGAAACAAACCGCCTAAAGCGGCAAAACTTTCTATTGCAGACCCTGGTAGAATTCCTACTGCTTTGGATTAGCCACTTTACCCGACAACTGGGGATAAAGCATAGTCCTTTTAGTTCCCGGTTGTCCGGGGAAATTAGGCTGTTTTTAATCCAGTCTCTTTTGAAATATCGAGAAATGGGCGGCAAGCTGGCTGAATTTGCGCTTCAGCTTAAGCTAGATCCCAGCACTCTATACCGCTGGCATAACCGGTACTCCGCCGGCCAGTCTTTGGAGGATAAACCGGCCTTTAGAAAACCGCCCCGGGTATATCCCAACTGGCTATTAAAGGCCATAAACAAACTGAGCAAGAGATATCCACTGGCTGAAGCCGCTGGTTTAGCCCGATTGTTCAACTCTAGCGTCAGCAATCCCGGCTTAAAGGTATCCGCAGCGGAAATCAAACAGATTCTTCGCCAGATTGAAATTAAGAGGGGTATAGATAACAACCGGCGTAAGCAGCGTTTCGACTTTCCCCGGGTAAATCTCAGTTGGGATTTAGACTTCCTGGAATTTACGCTTAACCAGATCCGGCGCAGGGCCCTAATTGTAGTAGATCATCATTCCCGCAAATTGCTTTACGCCCGGATTATGCTTAAGCCTACTGCTAAAAAAGCAGCGCGGGTTGTCGAGGCTTTAACCCAGCACTATCGGGCGACACCTCTATTTGTTAAAGCCGATAATGGCCCGGAATTCAGAAAACGATTTAAGCGACTGCTGGCGGAGCTTAAAATCACCTTGTTTAATTCACCTATCTTCTATCCGCAATTTAACGGAGTTGTGGAAAGGCTCAATCGAGAAATCAGACGTAAATCACGGTCCCATAATCTAAATACGGTCGAGGCGATCAATGAATTTTTAGATGAATTCATTGATTATCATAATTACAGCAGTCATAAGAGCTTGGGCGGATTATCCCCGAATCAGGTTTATGCCTGTGGTTCTCATGATAATCATCCCGAGACAACTGAAATAGTTACCCCTTATCAAAAGGATGGCGAATTAAGAATTGAGTTTACCCGCCGTAATGGTACCCAAGGTAGGCTTAGTTTCCACTTGCTTCAAGTAGGGTGATGAGTCAACTTATTTTTTAGCCAAAAAGCTTGCAAAGTCTCTTGACAGTACAAATAAGCATAAGCGGTACGATACAAAAGGTCGAGGAATTGGCGAGCGTCCTGCAAGTCTGCCTCGACAGCGGAGCGAAGAAAGTGCTGATACCGATAACATCCGCCGCCGAACTCGGCACGGTTCCGGCAGACCTGATAGGTGCATTCAGCCTGATATTTTACTCGACCCCTCAGGAAGCTGTATTTAAGGCTTTGGGAGTGGAATAACTGATGATGACAGGGTTTTTAATAGCTTTCTGAATTAGGAGGGTTGATTATGAACAATGATTTTTTTCAAGAGCAACGCGAGCAATCGCAAATAAAAGCACGGATTGTCTCAAAATACTTTTCTGCGTGGGCAAGTATCATACTTGCCACGCAGAAAAGATACCCTCTGCATACCCAGCGAATGGCGTATATTGACTTGTTCGCTGGACCTGGTCGCTATGACGACCAGAGCAAATCAACACCGTTATTGGTTTTAGAGACCATTCTATCTAATCCTGACTTGGCAAGCCGAATGGTTACGCTATTCAATGATAAGGATGCCGCAAACATCGAGAGTTTGAAAAAGGCAATCGCTGAAGTGCCCAGTATTGAAAAGCTAAAATACGCTCCAAAATTCTACAATGAGGAAGTCGGAGACGAAATAGCCAAAATGTTCAATAGCGAATCGATTAACTATTACTATAATGTTATGGT
>CAYXHK010000216.1:0-4155 GCA_964464665.1 uncultured Syntrophomonadaceae bacterium | reverse complement strand
CAAAAAAGGACAATTATCAAAATTGAAAATGTCCAGGACAGGATTTTCACCGTAACTGCTGTTCCGGTAGATTTCGGCGACAGTTTAATAGTTGTTGAATTGTTGAAGGATATTACCGATGATGGGATAATCGATATCGCCGGCATGGGGATAAGTGAAATCAGCAAACTGATAAGCCATAGGAATAGCCTGATGATTAAAGATGCTTTAACCAAGATTTATAATGAGCTTTATATTGATGAAAGACTCCCTCATGATCTGCTTAAGGCCAACAGAAAAAACCATAGCCTTATCGTATTTCGCCTAACAGTACAAAATATAAATTCTATCAATACTACTTACGGTTATGATGCGGGGGATTATATCCTGAAGGAAATAGCAAAAGTGATGAAAGACTTTCCCAGAACCAGTGAGGATTGGGTATCAAGATATCAGGGTATAGAATTCATCCTCGTTATGCACCAAATCACTGAGAATCAGGCGAAACGGATCTGTAGCCGTATTGATAAGAAAATCAGGGGATTAGAATCCGTTTTCAATAATCAGAATATCGCTGTTAACGTGAAGATAGGGTTTGCCGGTTTACAAGGTGAGAGTACACCCAGAGAATTGATTGAAATGGCCGAAAAAAATGACTATCGTACAAATGAATTTCCGGAAACAAATACGAATGCAAACAAAGAGCTGTTTCGAAAAGCACAGCTGACTCCCAGGGAAATAGAAGTAGCTCTCTTACTCTTGCAGGGTGAATCCAATAACAACATTGCCAAAACTCTTTATGTGGGTCTGTCAACTGTCAAAAAGCATACTTCCTCCATATTTGAAAAAACAAATGTAAAATCTAGAGCTGAATTTATTTCTAGGGCCAGGCTTTAGGCAAACTTATGATATCATTGTGGAAGGAATACTTAGAAATTATTTTGTAATCGCCTCCGCCATAATTTGTCCGAAAACCCGTTATTCATGCGGGTTTGAGTGTTCTATAGGATAACTTTTAACAGCTTTACAATGCTTTACACATGTTCGCACGGGACATCATAACCTGAAAAGTTACCCTAAAATCTTAAATCACTGTCCAAACATCGTTATTATATTTATTGCAGAACCTATTATATATTATAATGATTTTAGTAAAGGTTTGGCAGGGGAAAACAGAAAGGAAAACCAAATGACTTTAAGATTTAATGGCAAAAAACAGAAAAGCAAGCGTTGTTGGTATTTTGGTGATTATTCTTTTTTTTATCATTGCACCGCCAGCCAATGCGGTAGATATTTCGCATAGTTGCAATGTCTACCAGGGATTCAATTTACAAAGCGACCGTCAAGATACTGTTGGTTTTATTGAGAGTATCAAAATCGGGGACTATCAGCTGGACGCTGATCTTAGCGTAACCGACCCCATGGATGTCAGTAAGTCAATCAAGGTGGTTGGAATTGTTTCCGATATTTATTGGGCAGGAGGGTATTATAATCCCATTCAATTCTCATGCCGGGTATCTGAAGCTAACAAGACAACAATTGCCGCTTTAACGCAGCAATCCTTAGAAAATACTAACGTTGAACTAATATTTTCGATCTATGCATATGATCCAGATCCAGAGGCTAAGGTCTATTTCAAGTGTTTCCACACCAATTCCTGTGATCTTAGAGGGTTAATTGAGCAAAAAGGGAGCACGCTGCTTATAACCATCGACACGGAGCCGTCCACGGATGTAACCAGCCCCCAAAACTTCACTTTTGTTTTGAGCATTGTGCCGCAGAATGTAACTCAATCAATATATGTGGCCACATCAAGCACCCAAAAGTTACAAAAACAATGGGGGATTGGAGTTAGCTGTAACTATGTTACTTTTAATTCCAATGGAGGCACAGAGATACACAAACAAACCGTTGTCTATGGTGATACAGTCGCGAAACCTGCCGCGCCTACAAAGCCAGGATATACATTTGATAACTGGTACCAGGATGCAGGCTTAACAGCTGTTTTTAATTTTGGCACCATAATAACCGCCGACACAACCCTTTATGCCAAATGGATTCCCATAGATTATACGGTCACAATTGGCTCACTCACCGCAGGAAGCATTGTAGCGGATCGGGCAACAGCTACGATTGGCACGGTTGTTAACCTTACTATAGTACCTGATACAGGTAGGCAATTAAAGGCGGGTACTCTAAAGTATAATGATGGAATTCAGGACACTATTATTACAGGCACTAGCTTTACCATGCCGGCGGCTAATGTTTCCGTAACAGCAGAGTTTGAAGAAGTATCAGTAATTACTGCAGCCAGCGTAACCGGAGTTGCGGCACCGGTGACCGGAGCCGTGCCGATAGCAGTTGGAGCGTTAACCGCTGGCGAGGCCAGCTATACCGTAACCAGCATTACTTGGCAGAATAGTGACGGATCACCGGCAACCTTGACCGAAGGACAGTTTAATGCTGACTCAACTTACCAGGCGGTGCTTGTTCTTACATCTGCAACCGGCTACAAGTTCCAGGCGAGTGGATTAACACTTGCAGCAAATGCCGGGACATCATCAACTGGTACAGCAGGTGGAGGCGATGGGTCAGGAAATACCCTTACCTTTACCCTGACCTTCCCAGCAACGGCTCCAATGTTAGACGAATGCTTTATAGCCACTGCAGCTTATGGCTCCAAGTTTACTTGGCCGGTGTCACTTCTGAGACATTTTCGCGACCAGTACTTGTTGACCAATTCCTGGGGTGCGGCTTTTGTAGAATTCTACTACCATCATTCGCCTCCCGTAGCGGCCATGATTGCCACCAGTCAACCTCTTAAAATGTTGGTCAGAGTAATGTTGGCCCCGGTAATTGCCGTGGTATATATAATATATCACCCGATTCTGATGGTAACGGTGCTGTATGGCGGGTTCTTGATTTACCGGTACAAGTTGCGAAGAAGGTGCATTCAGGTTTAGTACCAAACCTATACTGGGAATCGAATCGGTATCGGAATGGGTATCTAGACAGCAAGAGATGGTGTGTATATTGTGCACAGTAAGGACATCTAAAATTAATTCCCGCTGTCCACTCAGTGGACAACGGGAATTAATTTTAGATACAAACTACCCAACATTGCTACGGTTGCCTTCGGCAGTTACCTTGATCCACACGTGTGCAGTTAAGAGGGTTCGGCGTTTGTTTATTATGATAGGATTTATTCTGTCGGCAGATGGTTTTTGTTTTGCCCTGAAGCTTTGTGCTTCAGGGCTTTTAATCAACTATAAACAATATGGCGAAATGCTGGATTTCGGATAGGCGATTACTAACAGATAAAATATCCTCAGAATAACCACCCATGCCAACAAGGCACAACCGAGTCATTTGGATTAGCGGCATTTTACATTTCAGGCAGAAATCCACTACATTTCAGGCAAATCCAGACTCTTCCCCTATCAAATAAAGTATTCTAACACTAAGATCAAAACCACCCTGAGTCTGAGGAGCTTTCCATTACATCATTTGTGCCGCAAGCAGCGGCGGAGGGGAGATTATTATGAGGAAAAGTGTTTCTTGCGTCCCTATGTCAAGGACGACGTAATGATGAATGCCTCCGGGCATAAAAAGACCAACGGCACCCATATAATTGTTTGGCGCTCTGTAGATGCCCCCGAAAACGTCCGCTGGCGCTTGATCCCGGTCTCAACTGCGCCAGTCAGCAGCAATATCAGATTGATGATCAACGGAACTGAATACTTTACAGATCCTGCACCTTATATCAAGGATGGACGCACACTGGTTCCGATGAGACAGGTGTTCGAAATACTCGGTGCAACTGTAAATTGGAATGAAACCGAACGAAACGTAACCGCAAAAAAAGGCCTAATGGAAGTGAAACTGACTATTGACAGCGCTGCAGCTTTCGTTAATGGCAGGCCGGTGACTCTGGATGTACCGGCTGAGATCATGGCCTCCACCGGTCGCACCATGGTGCCGCTAAGATTTGTGTCTGAGGCTTTCGGCGGGCTGGTGAACTGGACAGAAGCCACTCGCACGATCACTATTGAAAACAGCATATAATAGTATTAACCACCCATGCCCGCTAGGCACAACCACTAATGAAAATAAGGTTTACAGAGTATTAAGGCCATATTTTCTATTATTCTAGTAATTGAAGCGAAGCAAAAGGAA
>CAYXHK010000215.1:0-4167 GCA_964464665.1 uncultured Syntrophomonadaceae bacterium | reverse complement strand
TGGGCTGATCCTTTTGCTGGTGGAAATACTGGTAATCCCCGGTTTTGGCTTTGCTGGCATTGGCGGACTGGCGGCTATGGTTATAAGCGTTTTTATGGCTTCCGTAAGCCCGCAGCAAGCCCTGATTTCCATGGCCGTCGCTTTGATGGGCACCCTGGTTTTGGTGATTGCCGGGATGAAGGTGCTGGGAACGCGCAATTTATGGTCTCGGCTGATTTTGCAAACCCGGCAGGAAAAACAGACGGGTTATCAGGCGCGCTCCATACAGCTGGAAAATTACCTGGGTCAGGAAGGGCGGGCTTTGACGCAGCTGCGGCCAGCCGGGACTATAGAGATCGAAGGCCAGCGGATAGACGTGGTTACGGAGGGGGAATTTATTCCCCGCGGTTCCTGGGTGCAGGTGATTAAGGTGGAGGGAACGCGGGTCGTGGTGCGGCCGGCGGAGGATCCAGCCAAAAAGTAGGTCGCTGAGCAGGTTGCTATTCCTGGCATTTTAGGCAATACTAATTGCAGGGGAAAAAGTCGGCAGTTTTGGAATAGTTTATAAAGGAGGTTGATTGGATAATGTGGACCAGTTTACTGATGTTTGTCCTGGCCCTAGTTTTAGTGCTCGTGTTTTTTACCTTTATCCCGGTTGGTTTATGGATTTCTGCTTTAGCGGCCGGGGTGCACATCGGTATCATTAACCTGTTTGGGATGCGTTTAAGAAGAGTCGTGCCGTCGCGGATCGTCATGCCTTTAATTAAGGCGGATAAGGCGGGATTAAAGATCACCGCCAATCAATTGGAGGCGCATTACCTGGCTGGCGGAAATGTGGACCGGGTGATTAATGCCTTGATTGCCGCGGAACGGGCTGGGATTGACCTGCCTTTTGAACGGGCTGCAGCCATTGACTTAGCTGGTCGGGATGTGCTGGAGGCGGTCCAGATGAGTGTAAATCCCAAAGTAATCGAAACCCCCTTAGTTTCCGCAATGGCTATGAATGGAATTGAGGTTAAGGTTATCGCCAGGGTTACGGTTCGAGCGAACCTTGACCGCCTGGTCGGGGGTGCCGGCGAACAAACGATTATCGCCCGGGTAGGGGAAGGAATCGTTACCACCGTGGGTTCAAGTGAATCACACAAGTCTGTTTTAGAAAACCCGGATCTAATTTCCCGTACCGTGCTGGATAAAGGATTGGATGCCGGCACGGCCTTTGAAATTCTCTCGATTGACATTGCGGATGTGGATGTGGGCCGAAACATCGGCGCGCAGCTCCAAACCGACCAAGCCGAGGCGGATAAACGGATTGCGCAGGCTAAGGCTGAGGAACGGCGAGCCATGGCCGTGGCCCAGGAGCAGGAAATGCGCGCCGCTACTCAAGAAATGCGCGCTAAGGTGGTAGAATCCGAGGCGCAGGTACCCATCGCTTTAGCCCAGGCGCTCAAGGAAGGAAATATGGGCGCCATGGATTATTATCAGCTGCAGAATCTGCTGGCGGATACCCAGATGCGGGATAATATTTCACAATTGGACTTGAAGGATAAAGGAAACGACACCCCCTTGGGCAAGTAGGCAGGTGGAATAAAACATGGATCAGTTGCTTTGGTTAATTGGGTTTTACATCTTGTACACTTTGTTCGCCAAACAACGTAATACGAAACCGCCGGAGAAAGACCCGCCGACTTTTTCATCGGGTCTTGACCGGCCACGGAGACCCAGTTCCCGAAATTTTCCGCACCCAGCTGCCGGAATGCCGGCCAGGCGGTCGGATTCACCGGTCCAGTCGGAACCGGCGGAGGAATCCCCGACCTTCCCTAGCCAATTTCCCTGGTCGTTTCCGGAGCTGTTTGAAGAATTTCCGTCCCCAGCTCCCAAAGAGCCGGGTCGGGCCGCTGAAGCGACTGCGGCGACCAGCTGGAGTCCAGTTGAATCGGCCTCTGGGTTAACTGGTCTGGATAGTTTCTCACCCAGTTTGTCACAGGCAAAACCAGCAGTAACGAAGCCGGAAGCTGGTTTATCCTTATCCTCTCGGGAGGAGGCTGTCTTTAGATTTACTCCAGCCGGGGTGGCCGGGGGAATCATCTGGTCGGAGATTTTGCAGACTCCGCGCAGCCAGCGGCCGTACCAGTGGCGGCGAAAAGCGGCAAAGTCGGCCGGAAGGAAATAAATAAGGAAATAGAATCGAGCTCAGACGATCCGAAGAGAAAAATCATTCTGGTTATGGGAAACTGCACTAAATAAAAAAGCAAGGTGTATATAGCTGTATATAATTGAATAAATAATTTTTATCTTCTGCTGCCGGGCAAAGGAAGATACAGAAAAATTTAAAATTAATTCCCCTCTGTCACACAGTGAACAGAGGGGAATTAATTTTAGGGTTAAATCAGTCCGGTTTATCGCTCCAGTATAGGCAATATATAGCTTGATTACCGCCCGCCGCACACTCGTGACTTTAGTCGTGAGTTAAGCGGATAAATATTTGCATGTATTAAATATATTACGCAAGTTAATTGTTGCTTTTTGACAGTTTATACACTTAAGTGGCATAAATTTCTTGTCCCCTCAGGGGACAAGAAATTTATGCCAAAATCCGTCAAATTGTTCCATAACGGGACGCGCGATTTAGTATCATATGGCTACACAGTTTGGAATAAATTTGTAAGGAAGGGAGGTCTTGCTTATGGAAGGCAAATATTCTAAAGACAAGTTTCAAAAAAATTTCAGCAAGTTGCTGGAAATTCCTTCGGACTTGACGTTAGACCTGCCGAAGCTGACTCTGATTGGCAATGTGCAGCTGATTATTGAAAACCATCGGGGTTTAATCGAATTTACGGCTGAAAAGACCGTGATTAATACCGGTCGCTGGCCTATAACCTTAAACGGCCGCAATCTGATGGTCCGCAGCATTATGGTCGATGAATTGATGATTGAAGGGGTAATTGATTCCATTAGTTTTGGTTAAGGGGTGGTGGGGTGTTGATTAATCGAGGCTGGTCTTATCTGACCGGGTACTTAAACATTGAGGTAACGGGCGAGGATTTGGAAGCCTTTATTAATATGGCCATATCCCGGGGAATCTTTTTATGGGAGATTCGCCGGGTGAATGAGCGAACGCTGCTGGCTAGAGTAAGAATTAGCGGCTTTTTTGGTTTAAGGCATATTAGCCGCCGCACGCGGTGCCGGATGCGGATCAAAAGCCGCCGGGGCTTGCCGTTTTTAATGGTTAGATTACGGAAAAGAAAAATGCTGGCTCTGGGCAGTCTCTTGTTTTTAATGATCCTGTATGGGCTGGCTTCGTTTGTCTGGGTAGTCAGTGTAAGCGGGACCAATCAGCTCGACCCGGAACTGATTCTCTCTGCAGCGAACCGGCATGGTTTACGCGTAGGCGTGCTTCGTTCCCAATTGGATAAGAGTTTAATTGAGCACCGGCTTAAGGAAGATTTTCCGGCAGCCAGTTTTATCAATCTGCAGATCAAAGGCACCACGGTTAACATTGAGATTGTGGAAAAGGTGCTGCCCCCGGAAATTGAAACAGAAAGACAGTCGGCGCATATTGTGGCCCGGCGGGATGGGATAATCGAGGATGTAGTGGTTATGGCTGGCTTGGCGGAAGTGAAACCCGGGGATACGGTCCAAAAAGGCCAGGTATTGATCTCCGGGGTGGTGCCCCCGGCTGCGGAACAGGAGCATATGCCGGGGGTGATTTTGCCTCCTCCTCTGGAAACCGGCTCCCGGTATGTCCACGCGCGGGGCATCGTCAAGGCCCGGGTTTGGTATGAAGGATACGGGGATGCCTACCTGGTGGAACAGGAGGAACTGGACAGCGGCGAGCAGACGCAGCAGTTTTGGTTAAACCTTGGGGGCAAAGAGGTGCTCGTCTGGGGTCCCCGCCAGATTCCCTACCCGCACTATCGGCTTACGCAGGAAGAGAAAGTCTTATCCCTTAAGGCTAAAACGCCATGGGAACTGAATCTGCCGGCGGTTCGGGTACGCGTAGTCAATTATTATGGGGTGGAGATTCAGGAAATCGTCCTGGGGCCGGAAGCAGCCGAGCGGTTGGCGCTGGAAAGGGCTAAAAAGCAGATTGCGGAATATAGAGCTGCCTTATCTGAAACCGTCCAGGAGGATCGGGATATCCTGCCGGTTGAGGATCCTAATCAAGTTCGGGTCCGGGTGCGCCTGGAA
>CAYXHK010000214.1:0-4201 GCA_964464665.1 uncultured Syntrophomonadaceae bacterium | reverse complement strand
CTTTGCTTCCAGCATTTGGGGTGCATTTAATTATGCGACAACTACCCTACCTGCTTATTTTTAATATGATATAATCAGGATAGTTTATATATAATCTAAGAGGGGGATTTGCCGTTGAGTTTAAAATACATGATTCTGGGCCTGGTAAGGGAATTCCCAGTCTATGGTTACGACGTTCTAAAGGTGATCTCCCGCGACTTCGCCGAACAGGGACCAGAGATCAACAAGGGACAATTCTACACCTTAGTTCAAAAGATGGAAGATGACGGTTTGATCATCCGGGAAACTGTCCCGCAAGAAAAATCACCCAGTCGTAAAATGATCAGCATCACGCCCAAGGGGGAGTCAGAATTTGAAGACTGGCTTCGTTCAAACACCGATGAGAACGAAAACATTCGGTACGATTTTTTTGGCAAGTACAGTTTTCTTTATAAAGTAATGCACTTTAAGGAACTGAGCCGTGAAGAAACCCGGCAAAAACTGGATCGGCAGATTAAATTGATGAACGAAAAACTGGATAACTTTATCCGGGCCCGGGAGAACATGCAAAAGCGGGAGATCGATCCGCTTAGGATTCATATTCTGAACTATGGTATCGAAGTACAAAAGGTGAAGATCGAATGGCTAAATAAACTCAGGCTGGAGTTAAGCGGTGATGCACAGCGTTGATGCACCATAATAAAAAAATATTCAACACCTTTCGACGATTTTTTCGCAAAAAAGAACCAGGGTTGCTGCCCCGGTTCTTTTTTTAATTATTTGTTTTGGAAGTGTTTCAACTTTAGTGTAATTGGTTTTTGATGCGGGATTAAACCCGCAAAAAATGGTGATAATTTAACTACAGCCGGAAGGATAGAGCAACGCTGGAGGAGGAGAGGACGCTAAAGTAATTAATAAATGCGTTCCCTTTGTTTTAAAATTTATTTAAAATAACTCCCAAATAATAAAATATCAAAAAATCATTTGTCCCCTCAGGGGACAAAAAATTTGCGACAAGAAACCGACAAATAAGACAAAAACTTAGGCTACACTGGGGTTACACTGGTTTTGCATTTTTATATACTATGTTATCGGACGCTTAAATTACACTAATTATATATCAAATCAAAAATAAAGGCTTTATAAGGTCTTTTTATTCTTCTGAAACAGCAGACTGAACCGGTTTGGCTACTTTTTCGGTCATCAGTTCACTGAGCAATTTGGAAAAAGCTACTGGGTCTTCGATTGACAAACCCTCAATCAGCAGGGCTTGGGCATATAAAAGCTCGCTGTAGGCTTTTAACTTATCCTGATCCTCCATGTACAATTGATTCAGCTTGTTTAAAATCGGATGATTTCCGTTAATTTCCAAAACCCGTTCCGCCTTTACTTTATGCTCCTGGGGCAGGGCGTTTAAAATCTTCTCCATCTCCAAAGACAAGGCCCCGTCGCTGGTTAAACAGACCGGGTGCGACTTAAGCCTCGTGGATAAACGTACTTCCTTCACCTTTCCTTCCAATGAGTCCTGCATGAAGCTAAACAGCTCTTTATAATTCTCCGCTTGTTTTTCCGCCTCTTTTTCATCCTCATTCTCCAGTCCCAAGTCTCCGCTGGAGACTGATTTAAATTCCTTGCCCTTATAGGCATGCAGCATCCGCAAGGCAAACTCATCCACATCATCAGTAAGGTAGAGGATTTCAAAGCCTTTGTCTTTCACCAATTCGGTCTGGGGTAAGCGTTCCACCCTTTGCACGCTCTCCCCGGTCGCATAGAAAATAAATTTCTGATTTTCTGGCATCCGCTCCAAGTATTCATCCAAGGTGACTAACTTCTGCTCTTTGGACGAATAAAACAGCAGCAAATCCTGCAGCAGATCCTTATGCGCTCCAAACTCATTATAAACGCCAAACTTTAACTGAAGGCCAAAAGCCTTAAAAAACTGCTCGTATTTTTCCCTATCCTGCTTGAGCATGTCCAGCAATTCACTTTTAACTCTTTTCTCTAAGCTTTTCGCAATAATCTTTAACTGCCGGTCCTGCTGGAGCATCTCGCGGGAAATGTTGAGCGAGAGGTCCTGCGAATCCACCAGACCCCGCACAAAACTGAAGTGATCCGGCAAAAGGTCAGCGCATTTGTCCATGATCAAAACGCCGCTGGCAAAAAGCTGCAAGCCTTTTTCGTATTCCTTGGTGTAGTAGTTATAGGGAGTCCGGCCCGGCACAAACATAAGGGCATTATAGGTTGCGGTTCCCTCGGTACTGCTGTGGATTACCCGCAGGGGGTCTTCAAAGTCGTAGAATTTGTCTTTGTAGAAGTAATGATAGTCATCCTCAGTCAGTTCATTTTTGTTTTTCCGCCAGATCGGAACCATACTGTTTAGGATTTCGATTTCTTTATAACTCTCGTTCTCCTTTTCTGTGCCTTCCTTAAGCCGCTGCTTTTCGATTTCCATCCGGATCGGATAGCGGATATAATCCGAGTATTTTTTGACCAGCATTTTTATTCTGAATTCATCCAGAAATTCATCGTAGTTTTCTTCGCTCGTATTATCCTTTAGAGTAAGAATAACCTCGGTGCCAAAACCTTCCTTATGGCTCTCCGTCAGGGTATAACCTTCGACTCCTTCAGATTCCCATTGATAAGCCGCCTCAGCCCCATAGGCCTTACTGAGCACTGTCACTTTTTTACTGACCATAAACGCGGAATAAAAACCAACGCCAAACTGACCGATTATGTCGATATCGTCTTTAGATTCAGCAGATTCGGCGGATTCAGCAGATTCGGCCGCTTTCTTAAAGGCTAAAGACCCACTTTGGGCAATAGTCCCCAGATTATTTTCCAACTCGTCTTTGGTCATCCCGCAGCCGTTGTCCATTAAGGACAGCCTTCTATTCTCCGCGTCAATTATGATCTCGATGCCGAAATCCTCCCGCTGTTTCCCCACATTTTGGTCGGTCAAAGATCGATAGTACAGTTTATCCAGCGCGTCGCTGGCATTCGAGATCAATTCGCGCAAAAAGATTTCCCGGTTCGTATAAACCGAGTTAATCATTAACTCTAACAGCCGCTTGGATTCCGTTTTGAATTGCTTAGTTGCCAAAGCCAACCACCTCATTTCCCATATTTTAATACTTTCTAAGTTTGATTGCTAAATAGCTAAAATAACTCCTCGCTATTTAGAATGAGGAAGCAAGAGAACCGTCAAACGTCCCCCCGCTTCTTCCGGTTTGTTTGCTAAATAATATAGCAATATAGCCTATTTTTTTAAAAAAATCAAGCATGCGGTAATAAGTAGGAAAATTAAAAATTTATTGGGAGTTTGGATTTTCAGGCAGGAATTTGTATATTAGTCCAGAATAATATAACAAAACATATAAATTATACCATAATAATGACAAATCCGTACTATTCAATCACTCATTCTGCCTGATGTGTGTTTTAATAATTTATTGGACTGTTGGTGGAAAAACTCATGCTTTATGTTGTTTATATTGTCTTGGGTTGTTTGGGTTTTGTTTTTTTATATATTTTTGCTTTAAATAAGGTTATCAATCTCCATAAATACCTTAACCTCTGCTTTGCTTTAGGCTTTTTACTCTTAGCCGTTTCCGCCGTTTTGATCTTGCTTGTTGCCCCGCCTGCTTTTCCGGCACCTTTTGGACTGCAAATAATCTTCGCGTTACTCGCTGCCATTTCCTTGGCCTTACTCACATTCCCTTGTTTATTGCCTTGCCGTTTACGAAAACCCACCTGATTTTAAATGGCTTTATCAAAAGAATTTAACTGCAGCAGAAGGAAACTTATAATGATTTTAGATGATAAGCTCAAAAACAAACAATATGATCAAGTCTGGCAAGAATATTGCGGATTTTTAGATTTATCGCTGCCGGAATTTATGGATATCCAAAATCGACTAATGCTGGAACAGATAGATATTTACGCAAAGTGTGAATTGGGCAAGCGCATTATGATGGGGAAAAAGCCAACCACCGTTGACGAATACCGGCGGATGGTTCCGCTAACCACCTATGAAGATTACGCCGATTTATTGTTACCTAAAGTTGAGTCAGTGCTTCCCTCCAAAACCCTGATTTGGATCGAAACTACTTGGGAAGGCGCCATAAATCCGATAAAAGTCGCCCCCTATACCGACAGTATGATTAATAGCTACAAAAACAACCTTGTGGCATGTATGATTTTGGCTACCAGCATTAAAAAGGGA
>CAYXHK010000213.1:0-4205 GCA_964464665.1 uncultured Syntrophomonadaceae bacterium | reverse complement strand
AAATCCGCAACCAATCGGCAGCACAGTGGGAACCGATAACTTCTGAAGGCCTTAAACTAAGGTCAGAAGATCTCGGCCGTTATCTGACTCCAGAGCAAATTCTAGAAATTCGCCTAGTAAAAAGAAGTGCCTATACAGAATTTTTGCCCATTAGTCTGGGGCCAGCCGTAGAGGGGGTGGTTGCTGAATGATTCGCTTAAAAGGGATTACCAAACAGTTTGGAAACATTACCGCTTTAGACAACTTTAGCCTAGAAATCGGGGCTGGAGTTGTGTATGGATTGATTGGACCCAACGGGGCGGGGAAGACTACGGCGATGAGTATCCTGGCGACCTTGCTTTTGCCGGACGCCGGAACGGCCTGGGTTGACGGTCGGGACGTGGTGCGGGAACCGGAAGCCGTACGCAGCCGGATCGGCTATATGCCCGATTTTTTCGGGGTGTATGACGGGCTGCGCGCCGGCGAATACTTGGAGTTTTTTGCGGCAGCGTACCAGGTTCCGGTTCAAAAGCGAGCGCAATTGATTCAGAATCTCTTGGAATTAGTCAATCTTCCCGACAAAAGCGACGTTTATGTGGACACCCTGTCTCGAGGAATGAAACAGCGGCTGGCCTTGGCTCGTTGTTTAGTACATGATCCGCCGGTTTTGATCCTGGATGAACCAGCTTCCGGGTTGGATCCCCGGGCGCGGGTGGAACTTAAAGAAATAATCCGGCAAATCAAGTCCCTGCAGAAGACGGTCCTGATCAGTTCCCACATCCTGCCGGAACTGGCGGAAATGTGTGATGAAGTAGCCATCATGGATCACGGTCGGATGGTGACTTCGGGCCCGGTAATAGAAATAGTCCAAGCTGCTCAGGGCGGTCGGCAGTTGAAAGCCCTAGTTCTGGAAAATGCTGAGGCACTGGCCCAGTTTCTGGGTATGCAGTCCGGGGTGGCGGGGGTCTGGGTCGAGGGTTTAACGGTGCATTTTTTCTACTCGGGAGACGATTCCCAACAGGCTCGGCTGCTGCAGGTTTTAGTGCAGCAAGGCTGGCCGGTTTTGGAGTTCACCGAGGTGAGGCGGAACCTGGAAGAGGCCTTTATGGCCGTAACTGGAGAGGAGGCCGAAGGGAATGGCGGAAATTAACCCGGTTTTGCTAAAGGAGCTTCGGCAGCGTTTTCGCCGAGGAAAGACGGCGGGGCTTTTATCCTTGTACCTCCTGGTGCTGGGCGGGTTTGTGCTGGCGATTATCTACCTTAATTGGCGAAACAGTCCGGGATTTTATCAGCCCGGGCGCAGTCGGGATATTTTTATGACCCTGAGTTTTGCCCAGTTAGGGCTGCTGGCTTTTGTGGCTCCCGCTTTAACCTCCAGTGTGATTAGCGGTGAACGGGAGCGGCAGACCTTAAATGTCCTCCTGACCACCCGTTTAACTACCAGGGGAATAATCTGGAGTAAGTTGGTGGCTTCGATTGCCTTTGTGGTGATTTTGATATTTGCCACTTTGCCTTTGTACAGTATCGTCTTTTTATACGGGGGCATTGCGCCGGGACAGGTGCTGGGTGCCTTTGGCTTTTATTTGTTAACGATGTTCTTTTTTGCTTGTCTAGGTCTAACCTGTTCCACTTTTTTCAAGCGGACCGGGATCAGCACCCTGACCAGTTATGGTTTAGTTATGGCGCTGACCGGCGGAACCGGCTTTCTAGCGGCCTTTATTAACGAGGCGGCAAGAATTAACCGACCAGAAAGTATCGTCAATCCGGGTTTCTGGGCCTGGGTAGTCCAATTATTGCAAGATACTAATCCGGTCTTTGTATTGATGGAGATTCTGGGTGAGGACGGGATCAAAACGGGAGTCTTTTTAGGGCTTTCCAGTTGGGGAGTATATACGGTTTTCTGCTTGGGGGTTGGTTTATTGCTGTTGTATTGGAGCAGCCGGCTGCTATTACCCAGAAAGAATCAGCATCGGTCAAAGCGAACTCAGTAAAACAGCAAGGTAATCTAGCCGTGGATTTGATTGAGGAAAGATCTGGCTCGCAAAGAAAAGATCTTTCCTTACTTTCTTTTTTCCTTCTTACGTTTGCCTTTTTCTCCTTGGATTGTTTTTGATTCTTTCAGCAACAATACCAAAGATATTACGGTAATAGCCTGCTCAATTAGGCAAAAGCACCTGTATCGGCAGATGCTTTTTACAACTTTTCTTTTACTACATAAAGAAGCTGCCCAACGAGCTTATCTACTCATCTATAACGGGATGCTTTTTAATAATTTTTTAAACCACATAAAGAATCGGAATGTTTCCCAACTTTTGGGTAACTAGTTCCCGTAGTACCGGCTCTCCCTCCTGGCGGACGTCCGGGCGGTAGCAGTACTTGCCCCGGCCCCGGCCAGTCATCAGCGTTTGGTCGAAAAGCTCCGGACACTGGGGGAAGGCTTCGCGGTTGATGGCCCGATGGACGTAGCTATAGGTCATAAAGATAATCTCAATGGATAAGGCTTTTTTGGTTTTTTCCGTAAGTTCATCCGCCAGTTGGTCGAGCAGTTCCGTATACTCAGCCACCCAGTCGTCTACCAGAATGACCGGAGCAATTAAAAGCCCCACCCGGTAGCCGGCCTCGCTCATTTGGTTTAGTGCTTTTATGCGGTTTTTCAGCGGTGAGGTGCCGATCTCTACCTGGCGAATAATCTTCTGGGGATTAACGCTCATCCGCATTATGACGCGGCTGCGGTGTTCCAGATTAAGGAGCGGTTCCACCATGTCGAACTTGGTGGGAAAGGTGATAAACCCTTTATCGCTTGGGGCAAAATTCTGGATCGTCCACTCTAAATTGCCGGTAATACTGTTTTCCAGAATAAGATCGCTGTTGCTGCCGATTTCAAAGGTCAAGTCACCCGGCGCGGCTGCCGCGGTTTTCAGCAGTTTGTTCAGCATCTGCTCGCGGTTGACAAAAAGCCGCAGATAAGCGCATTTATTATAATTGCACACCAGATAGCAGTACAAACACATGGCGCTGCAGCCGGAAGAGGTATACGGCACCAGAAAATCCGATACTTTGTGGTTGGGAACGTATTTATGGGTTTTACGGATACCGATGATCAGGTATCTTTTCATTTTGGCGAATTTTTTATTGGGATTCGTCCGCAGTTCCTCAATATTGTTATGGTTTTCAATTGCTATCCAGGGAACCTCGGAAAATCTTTCTTTTAAAGACCGGCCCAAGGCATAGTCCAGCGCGGCCGGTTCGTAATATATTTTGTCCGGGAACAAATAACCATCCCCTACGCTCCATTTTTCCAAGCTGCTTTGTTAAAGGTAAAAGGCATATTTTTACTCCCTGCATAAGCCTGCCCCAAGGCTTTAGGGGCATCGCCTTTATTATATCCCGTTTTTGTTTAACTATAGGTTCCCGGCTTGCCTGCCTAAAGTCCAGAGGGATTTATTTGGCAAAGGGATAATGCCGTTAAGTGATTGACGTCACAATCCATAAAACTTATGATAGAGATGGATTATGCGCAAGCGGGTTAATAAGATTTAAGTGGATTAAAGATTGATTTACCTTATGCTGAGAACGGAGATACCCGATGCAGATACTGGTAGACGCGGATGCCTGCCCGGTTAAAGATATTATCCTAAAAATTGCCAAGCAATATGCCGTTCCCGTGACCATGATAATAGATGCGGCGCATGAACTGAAAGAGGAATACTGCCGGGTGATTACGGTGGACGTCGAACGGGACAGCGTAGATTTTGCTTTAATGAAACTGCTCTCCCCGGAGGATATCGTCGTAACCCAGGACTTTGGCCTGGCCGCCTTGGTCTTAGGTCAGGGCGCGCGGGTTTTGAATCAAAACGGGCTGGTTTATACAGAAGCGAATATCGATAAACTACTGTTTGAACGCTATCTGGGTCAAAAAGTGCGGCGGGGAGGCGGGAGGACGACTAATCCCAAGAAAAGAACCAAAGCGGATGACGCGCGCTTTGCCGCGGCTTTGGTCAGCCTGATCGAACCGGATCACCCCAAAAGCCCAAGCTGACTCTGAGCTTTTATTAAGCTCCGGTTTGATAACCGCCCGCCGCACACTCGCGACTTTAGTCGTGAGTTAGGTGGGCAAATATCTACGTATATTAAGAATATAACACGCAAAATTGTTACTTTTAAAGAAAATATTCTCTGTCATATGTTATGATATTATGGGTGAATATTATGGGTGAATATTATGG
>CAYXHK010000212.1:0-4207 GCA_964464665.1 uncultured Syntrophomonadaceae bacterium | reverse complement strand
AATTTGTTTGCCGGAGTCGTTACGGCTATGCTCTGCAGCGTTACCGCAGCAATCTGTACTGTGTAATTCGTTGTCTTATTTCCGATGGTTATAGTCAAGATCTGATCCGTTGCCACAGCAGTACTGTCAAACCCAGTTATGTTCTCGGCAGTAATGGTCTCTAACTTCGTGCTATTGTCGCTGTAATTCCCGGTCACCGCCAATCCGGAGATATCCAGAGCATCGCCCACGTAATAGCTGAGTTTGGAGGCGGGGTTGCTGATGAATATGCTTTGCAGAGTCGGAATCTCGCTGCTGGCACTGCTCAATACACGGATACCCAGGTTGAGATTACCCCTGCTGGCTACCGGCTGTACTTCAAAAAACAGGTATTTCCCAGCATCAAGAGTTTGTACCGTATAAGTGAGTCCGATCGCTCCTGGAATCGGGTTTTTGTCACTGCCAGTCGCATTATTGCCGCGGAACCACTGGAAATTACTCAATCCCTCTGGATCGTCCTCCTTGTCTGCGTATGCGTATTTCCCGGTTATTGTCTCATCAGGATAGTGCAGACCTTCAATCGCCACCGCGCTTGCGGTCGGAGTCTCATTGGTTACTGAGTAAGTTAAACCAAATTCCAGTAAATAATAATCGGCAGTTCCACCCCGCTTGAACTCACCCGCTTTCAATTCAAAACCGGTTAATTGCGTTTCTCCCGCTATTCTATAAAACATGTCACTTAACCCGACTCCGTCTAACAAAGTTTCCAGATCATTGTTGGAATTGTTGTAGCGCACCATAAACCGGGAGTTACTCTGCTTTGCACTTGCCAGCCATTTGCTTTCAAGCTCTGCCGCATCCGCTGCGGTATTTTTAGGCAACAGGTAATCAAACCCCAACTGTTGCCAGAGCCGCGGGTAGATGTCGTTATCCGGATTAGCCTGTATCAAAGCGTTCAAGGTATCCAAATATAAGATGTCTGCCTGCGGCAGATTGACGTATTCTGGGTCGGGTTGATGATCTATACTAATCTCCTCATTGCTTAAATTATAATAGGTATATATAACCCTATCAGCTTCATCCGGTACCGGGTCATCCCAGGTGCAGTCCAAATAATACCACTGGCCCTCTATTTCCACCATATTCCAGGCATGCGTTTCAATCCCCGCAGTTCCGCCGATAATCCTGGCTGGCAACCCAGCTTGTACCAACATCTTGTACGCCAGCAGAGAGTATCCCTGGCAAACAGTCTCGCCGCTATATAAGGCCGCATAAGCGGAATGTTCAGTTAACGTCGTATCATACGCTACGTTCAAAACTATGTAGTCATGGATCGCCTTCACTATTTGATGTGTATTCATCCCCGGATCTAGTATGGCAGACAGTATTTCAGTTACTCTCTGTTCGACATAAGTTTCCTGATCCAGAGTAGTCAAATAAGTTGCGGTTAGATTTATTGTGAAATTACCTTCCGTTCCCGTTCCGCCAAAGCTACAACCTTGCATACTAAATTTTAGATAATCGTCTGCGTCTAATATGGAATTAATGAGGCTTCGCATTGCATTTTCCGCAGTCACATCAATGCTGGCCCCGGTATATAAAACTTGTATGCTTATCTCCCTCTGGACGAAAGCTGCACCCAAAACTGATGCAAGTTCTTCCATGTTGTCAGCCTCAGCCTCATAAGCTGGTGATTCACCCTGCATCCGCAGTGGTGTACCCGGCTGGGGATAGTTAGGGTAGTAGCGATTTTCCCAAGATTGCATAATGGTAGTGACACCGCTGCCCGGAACTGCCTCAGCAGCATACGTCTGCACCGGAGAAAACCCCACTATTACCAAAACTGCAATAATCGTCAGGCTTAGCCTATATTCCTTGAATCTCATTAGCAGCCCTTCTTTCCATCCATACCTAAAAACTGTGTGCCAAGGCACACCATTCATAGTCAGTTTCCTCGCGGGTTATGGATTAATCCGGTATATTTGTAAATGAATTTTAATCCCAGCAATCGTTTTGTAGTTGACATGTTATGGATTAATCCGGTATATATGTTAATTCGTCGACTTTTGTAATAATCCTCCATTAAATAACCCAATATTACATTTATTGGGTACCTTTTACGGCAATTAAAAGGGGTTTAGACCAATGTCTTAAACCCCCTGGGTATTCTTATTCTTAAATTGCCTATTCGTTTATACCTTCACCGGGCCGATTTCCAATCGAGGCACCCACTATTGTACCCCCCGAAGCACTCACCGAGTTTATTTTGTTAGCTTAGCTTAAAGTGGCAGCTGGCCGACAACTGGCTTTGCCTTTCAATTTTTTCCGGGCATTTTCGCAGATTAATTGATACTGTTCCCGGTTCAGTACCCGTTCGTTAAAACGCAGGGCCGCCAGTTTAAACCCATGTTTCATCGCCAGTTCGTAGATCTCCACGATTTTTTCCGGTTGGTATTCCCGGCCCAGGCTGTAGTTTTCAAAACGCCGCTCCAGTGCCAAGATCATGGTTTCCGCCATGCAGGCATAAGTCATGCCGGGCGGAAACCCAAAATTCAGGCCAAAGTCCACGTCTCCCGGTACTTCCAGCACTCCGCCGTCAAATACCAGGACATCATCCCGCTCCTTCGCGACCCGCTCCGAGGTGTCCCGCGGCCGAGCAATGTCACACACAATTGCTCCCGGCTTTAAGTACTCCGGCTCAATCAAGGCCTCCGCCGAGCTGGAGGTTGCCAGGACCACGTCCGCCGAGCGGACTGCCCCAGCCAGATTATTGGAATAATCGACGCTTACAGACTCACCGTATAGCTGGCGCACCGATTGGGCTGCCGCCTCCAGGCGGGACTCGTTGCGGGCTACCAGCGTAAGCTGCCGCACTTCCTTGGCTAAAATCCGAGAAACTGCGGTGCCGATAGAACCAGTGGCGCCGACCACTACTACCCGCGCTTTTTTCAGGTTTAAGTTCATGGCTTCCGCTGCCTGCCGGGTTCCGGCAATCGCCGTGGCCGCGGTTAAACTGTTGCCGGTAGTTACGGCAATTCGCAAATTACGGGCCACGGTCACGCCGGCATCGCCCACCACCGAGGTAAAGGCTCCGAGTCCCAAAATCTTGGCCCCCAGCTTTTCGGCTTTCCGGCCGGCTTCAATGATTCGCTTTAATACATAGGCTTCCGGCAGCTCCACCATTTGCCGGGAGGTCAGCATTACGCCCATAAAATTGCCGCTCGTGCGGCCGTAGGCTGATTCAATGCCGGTTATATCCGATATTTTTAAAGGCGGCAGTTTAGCCAACAACCGATTGGTCCATTTCGCCGGCAGATACCGGGCCAGGCTGAACTTTCGGGAAACATCTTCAGAGCTTAAAGGGTGAATTAAGAAAGCAAATCTATTCCGGTCATTCAATTCATTCCGATTACTCATGCTGTCAAACCTCCATCATCAACGAGACTACCGGCTGCCATATACTTTAAAGAATTATTTGCCGGTCACCGGTTATTTTACCGGTTACCGGCTATTTACCTTTTACCTGTTACCGGCTACTGGCTGCTGGCTGCGTCCACCGGCTGCCGCCCGCCTACTATACCGGCTGTGCAGGTTACCGGCTACCAGTTACCTATTAACGACTTCCGGCTACCGGCTGCGTCCACCGGTTACCGTCTACCGTCTACCGGCTAACGGCCAATCAAGCCCTTTACTGCAGACTTAGCCCCCCTCAAAGTAATCGAGGCCATTCCCTGATTTTTCAGCACCGCTTCCAAAGCCTGCACCACATAGTCAATCTCTTCCCGTTTGATGATTAATGGGGGCTCCAGGCGGATCACATTCGGATTATTCAGCGTATAAGCCGTGATAATGCCATGTTCATTCAGCAGCTGCCCCGCCACAATGGAAGCAAAATATTCTTCCGCCAGTTTCTTAACCGTGCCGCCGGTCAAGGTGTTTAACAGATTCGACTTAGGGGCAGCAAACTCCAGGCCAATCAACAATCCCCTTCCCCGGACCTCGGCGATGACCGGATACTTCTGCTGTAATTCCTGCAGTTTCTCCAGAAAATATTCCCCGTTTTCTCTGACCTGCTCCGCCAGCCCCTCCTCCACCAGGAGGCGGATCGATTCCAGCGCGGCCGCGGCAGCCAGGGTATTCCCCCCAAAGGTGGAGGTGTGCAGCGCTGCCCGCTCCATCTGACCGTAGGCCGCGTTCCAGATCTTATCGGTGGTTATGTAAGCCCCGA